>JAFOCW010000005.1 GCA_017381035.1 Clostridia bacterium
GAAAAAATGCAAAGATAATAGAAAACCTTGCAAAAGGTTGATTTAACCCGTTCTATATACCACGCTGTCATAGAAGTACAAATCAAAATTATTGCCACCGACAGAACAGTTATAATTATACTAAAAAGTATTGCAAAATAAAAGGGGTAATTTCCGTTAAATATGCCTTTTATATAATTTTCAATTCCCACAAAACTAAATTTGTTAGGCAATGAAAAAAGGTCTGTTTTAATTGCGTTATTGCTTTTAAAAGAATTAAAAAGCACAATTAAAACCGGAAGCACCCACGCATACGAATTATTGAAAAAATTACGCTTATAATTATATTTTTAAAATGTTGTTTATTGGTATTCATTAGTTCCCCACCTCCCTACTTCTTGTGAAGTAAAGCTGTGAAAGAGCAATAACTACAACAACAATAAAAAATATAACTGCTTTAGCCTGTCCTACACCCATATTCGTTGAACTTTCGTAAAACGAATTATAGATATTAAGTGCCAGCATCTCTGTCATATTATACGGCTTTCCTGCAGTTAATGCAAGGTTTTGGTCGAAAATTTTAAAGCCGTTTGTAAGCGTTAAAAAGGTGCATATTGTAATAGACGGCATAACCGCAGGAATTGTTATATTTTTTAAAAGCTGAAAGCCATTGGCACCGTCGATTTTTGCCGCTTCTATTTGCTCTGACGGCACGTTCTGAAGTGCAGCAATGTATATTATCATAAAATAACCGATTTGTTGCCAGCTGACAAGAATAAGCAAACCTATAAAACCGTAGGTAGAGTTTAGCGCTAAAGAAGAATTTAAATACTTAATAATCAGTGCATCAAGTATTATTTTCCACAAATAGCCAAGCACTATTCCGCCAATTAAATTTGGAAGAAAAAACACCGTTCTGAAAAGGGTGCTTCCCTTAATTTTTTTAGTAAGGAAATAAGCAACGGTGAAGGAAAAAACGTTTATTATTAAAACCGAAATAAGCGTAAAGGCCAATGTGAAAACAAAAGAATACAAAAAAGATTGGTCGGAAAACACCTTAACATAATTCTGAAAACCAACAAAGGTAGTTTTACTGAGTGTTCGAAACCTGAAAAAAGACAAATAAAGGCCCCAAACAAAAGGCCAGACAAAGCCAATTATAAAGGCAATAAGGGTTGGAAACAAAAATATAGGCGCATACTTTCTTATGACTTTTCTTTGGTTTTTCCCTAAATGCGAAGCTGTATTTTTCACTGTAATCACTTCCTTAAAATAGGTGCGGAATAATTCCGCACCTATTGCTTTGATGCTTTATACTGTGTTGCCCAACCGTCTGTAAATGCCTTTTCCACAGCATCCCAATTACTGTTACCTGCCGAATAGGCCGACAAAGCATCTACTAAATCGCTTCTCCAGACGTCAACGTTCGGGGTAGTTGTAAATAACCACACTACCGAATATTTACCGTCTTCAATATAGTCTTCGGCAATATCAGCAAGCTTGTTGTCAACTTCTTTAGCCTTTTTAAAGGGTGCGGTAAAGCCCATATCAGAAGCGAGTGCTGTTGTGCCTTCTTCGCTTGTTACGACCCATTTTAAAAAGTCAAGTGTTGCAATTTTATCTTCCTTAGATGCTTCGTTATTTACCGCCCAGTAATTTTCAGTACCGCTGCAAAGGCCTTGTTCTTTATCGTTAACACCTGCATATATTGGCAGAAAATCTATATTGTCTTCGCCAATGCTTTTAATATTATCGTATTCCCAGGTGCCGTTCTGGTAAAATACCGCCTGTTCTTTTCTGAATTCGCTTGCGGCATCGTTTTGCTCGGACGTAATGGTTTTTGGGTCGATAGTTGAATTGTTTATATAAAGGTCCCAAAGGCTTTTAAAGTTTTTAAGATAGGTTCCTTTAAGGGTTGACGTCTGACCTACAATTTCACGGTCGGCATATTCATAGAAAAGGGGTATATTGGCAAGATGACCTGAAAAACGCCAACTTGACGACGACGCAAGGGATGACGAAGTGAAGGCCGAAAAGCCTAACTCGCTTTTTCTTTTGGTAATGTCTTCGGCAATTCTTTTTAAGTCGTTAAATGAGTTTATATCTTCGGTATCATAGCCTGCTTTTGCAAGTAGTTTTTTATTGGTAATAAGACCGTAGGTTTCATAAACGTAGGCAATGCCATAAACCTTATCGCCGTCTTTTAGCGCAAAATCGTCCGAAATAAGTTCGTTATAAACCGCACTTCCGCTAAGGTCCATGGCATAATCCTTCCACGATTCGAGCCCTACAAGACCGTTTATTTGGAAAAGGGTCGGTGCTTCGGTTTTATCTATTTCGGCAAGCAGAGTTTGCTCGTATGTGCCCTGCGAAGCTGTAACCACTTTTACTTCCACACCCGTTTGTTTAGAGTATTCTGCCGCAAGCTTCTGCCAGGCGGTATCTTGCTCGGGTTTAAAATTAAGATAATAAACTCTGCCCTGTGTTTCCTTTTCACCGCAGCCTGCAAAAACTGCAATAATAAACACAAAGCAAAGCAGTAAAGATATTATTCTTTTCATACTTTCCTCCAAATTTTTGATTTCAAGAGTAGTATGTGCTTTTTTTATATAAAAAAACAGTCCGAAGAAAAATTTTCTTCGGACTTTAAAAATATGAAACTATTTTTTTACTGCTTAAGAAGTATATTATCTTTCGCAAGCTCTGCAATTACCTTATCGGTTACTTCCTTAACTTCTTCACCGTTTAAGGTACGTTCACTGTGCGAGAACAGAATACGAACGGTAATTGATTTACCGTTTTCATCGCGGTAGGTATCAACCACCTTATAGCCTTTAACAAGCTCGCTGTTCTGGGCTTTAATAGCGTTTGCAATAGGCTCAAAGGTGTCGCTTATAAAGGAAAGGTCAATTTCCATTTCAGGGTAACGACTGGGCTCTTTATACTTAATACTTGCGTTTTCGCATTTAGCTAAAAGCTCCATATCAATTTCCATATAAACTATGGCGGCCTTCTTGTCGATATTTTTAGCAACCGTAGGATGAACAAGACCGATTTCACCAATTACTTCACCGTCTAAGATAACTGCGTTTAGGTTGCGAAGATGCTGATAGGAATGGGTTGCATCTATTTTTTTGAAGGTGGGTTCCTTATGCTTAATATCGTCTACAAGAACTGCAAGCATATCACGAAGCTCGAAATAAAGTTCTTCTACGCCCTTCTTTTTGCTGAAGAGTGTAACGGCCAATTTGGTTTCTTCGTTACACATACCGTCTTCTTTAAGACCGTTTACAACTCTGCCAACCTCGAATACGCCAAACTCTGCATTATAAGAAGTATTTAGCTTAACCTGACAAAGCTGTGTGGGTACTATAGAGTTACGAATGGTTTCAATATTGGGGTTAACTGCACCTACAAGCTTGATATTGTCTTCAATTTCAATGCCAAGTTCCTTATATTCGTCGTAGTATGCCCAAACGTAAGAATGAAGCTCGTGAAGCGAGAAGCGCTTAACAAGAATGTCCTTTACCCTATCGGTTACGGTTTTGGTTTCATCGGGACGAACGGGGGCTAAGGGTGCCTTGGCGGTATGAATTTCGAAGTTATCGTAGCCGTAAATACGGGTAATTTCTTCGACAATATCTGCCTTCATTGTAACGTCTTTTGTTGCTCTCCAGGAAGGAACGGTAACAGTAAAATCGTTGCCGTTTAATTCAACTGTGAAGCCAAGCGCCTTAAGAGTTTTTACGATGGTATCGTTTGAAATTTCAATACCGGTATAGCGGTCGATAAATGCCTTTGTGAAATCGAGTGTAATGGTGTCGTACGCAAAAGCAACTTCATCGGTAAGGCTTGAAACAACACGAACGTCGCTGTCTATATCGGTAAGCAGCTTAACAAAACGTGCTATTGCAGGAACGGTCATTTGGGGGTCGAGTGATTTTTCATAACGCATTGAAGCATCGGTTCTGTGGCCGAGTCTAACTGTAGACTTTCTGATAGAAACAGAATCGAAACAAGCAGATTCAAGGGTTAAGGTTGTTGTATCGTCAACAATTTCGGAATCGAGACCGCCCATAATACCTGCAATTGCAACGGGAGTGTTGCCGTTACAAATCATAAGGGTATTTTCGTCAACATTTCTGTCTACCCCATCGAGTGTGGTAAAGGTAAAGGGCTTATCGAAACGCTTAATGCGAAGCTTTTCTACCTTTCTGGAATCGAATGCGTGCATTGGCTGACCCATTTCAAGCATAAGGTAGTTTGTAAGGTCGGCAAGAAGGTTAATTGCTCTCATTCCGCAGTAATAAAGGCGGATGCGCATATTAACGGGACTAACATTCTTGGAAATATTTTCTACCTGAAGGCAGGAATATCTTTGACAAAGAGGGTCTTCAATTTTTAAATCTACCTTAGGAAGAGAATTGTATTGGCTTAAATCTACACCTTCGGCAGCCTTTAAAGGTCTGCCTGTAAGGGCGGCAAATTCACGCGCAATACCATAATGGCCCCAAAGGTCAGGACGGTTGGTAAGCGATTTGTTATCAACTTCGAAAACAATATCGTCAATTGCGTAAAGTTCTTTAATATCGGTACCGTTGGCAACCTCTTCAGTAATGTCCATAATTCCCGAATTGTCATCGGAGATACCTATTTCCTTTTCGCTGCAGCACATACCGAAAGAATCGTAGCCGGCTAAAGGACGGGGGGCAATAGTAATTTCGCCGATTTTTGCACCGACCTTTGCAAAGGCGGTTTTCATGCCAACACGAACATTAGGCGCACCGCAAACAACGTCGGTAAGCTTGCCATCGCCTGCATCTACCTTTAAAAGATGAAGCTTTTTGGATTCGGGATGGTCTTCAACCGACACAATTTGTGCAACAACAATACCTTCAATATCGCTGCCCTTGAAGAAAATTTCATTTTCTACTTCGGCAGTAGAAAGCGAAAACTGATTTATAAGTTTTAACTTGTCAAGACCGCTAAGGTCAACAAAGTCGGAAATCCAATTCATTGATAAAAGCATACTATTACACTCCTTTCTTACTGGTCGTCGGTAAACTGCGACAAGGCTTTAAGGCTGCCGCCGTTTAAATCACGTATATCTTTAACACCGTATTTCATCATTACAAGACGGGTAAGGCCAAGGCCGAACGCAAAGCCGGTATATTCTTCGGGGTC
Source organism: Clostridia bacterium (assembly GCA_017381035.1). Taxonomy (GTDB): domain Bacteria; phylum Bacillota; class Clostridia; order Oscillospirales; family Acutalibacteraceae; genus SFWF01. The sequence goes on from JAFOCW010000005.1 coordinate 5,164, forward strand.
AATGCCGCCTGCCTTTAAAACTTCGGGGTGAATCATACCGCAGGGGCAAAGTTCTAACCAACCGCTATGCTTACAAGAAGGACAGCCTTCGCCGCCGCAAATTGCACAACTGATATCAAGCTCGAAACCGGGTTCAACGAACGGGAAAAAGCCGGGACGAAGTCTTACCTTAACGTCGCGCTTGAACACTTCGGAAAGCATTGATTTCATAAAGAAAATAAGGTTGGAAATAGAAATATCTTTATCGACCATTACGCCTTCCATTTGGAAGAAGGTGTTTTCGTGGCAGGCATCGGTGGCTTCGTTTCTGAAGCAACGGCCCGGGAAGATAGCCTTAATGGGTTTACCTTCGTTAATGAGCTCGTCCTTATACTTTTTATAAATTGCGTTCTGAGCCGCCGAAGTGTGAGATTTTAAAAGCTGACCGTTTTCAAGATAGTAGGTATCTTGCATATCACGCGCAGGGTGATGCTTAGGAATATTAAGTGCTTCGAAGCACTCGTAATCGGTTACAACTTCGCTGTAATCTTCAACGTTGAAGCCCATAGACTTGAATATTCTTTCACACTCCCTTTGAACCAAGGTAACGGGATGATAAGAGCCACGTTCAAGGTTTGCAGGAACCGAAAGGTCGAACTCGGGCATTGAGTTGATTTCTTTTTCTATTTCTTTTTCTTTAAGTTCTTTAAACTTTGCGGCAATTTTTTCGGTTGCTTCGTTCTTAAGTAGGTTTACCTTACCGCCGAAATCTTTCTTTTCTTCAACGCTCAGGTCTTTCATACCCTTAAGAAGCTCGGTAATGCTTCCCTTTTTGCCAAGGTAAGCAACCCTGATGTTTTCAAGCGCTGCAGCGTCTTCTACTGCTGCAAGTTCTTTTTCAAGTTCTGCTTTTACAGCATTTAACTTTTCGTTCATAACAGTCTCCTAAAATAAAAAATAACGTCCCATACAAAGTATGAGACGAATTAACCGTGGTACCACTCAAATTGCGGCAAAAGCCGCCACTCTTTTTGCTTTAATGCAGCAACTACATCCTGCTTTTCACAGGCAACTCCCGAGGCGAAATTCGAATACCGACGCCCTGCGACTTTACACCAACCGTCGCTCTCTTAAAAGGGTGGGCCGATACCTACTTAAAACTCGTTCAAAGTCTTTAACACTTACCGAATAATTATACACCAACATCCCGAAAAGTCAAGGCTTTTTTAATTATTTACCGCCTATGACTCGGCTTATATGCTGAAGGGGTATTTCCCGTATGCTTTTTAAAGGTTTTAGTAAAAAACGACATATTATTAAAGCCGCACGCTTCAGCCGCTTCGTGCACCGGCACACCTTCTAATATAAGTCTTTTAGCATTATTACACCTTATCTCGTTAGTGTAATTAATAATTGTGTTGCCGGTTTGTTCTTTGAATTTTCTTGCAAGATTATATTTATCAATAAACAGGGCTGAAGCAATATCGTCGAGCGTAAAATGCTCGGCATAATGTTCTTGAATAAACGAAAGCGCATCTTTTACCGCCTTAAACGAAGCCTTTTCAGTATGCCGTGTTCTTTCTGCTGATAAATGATTGCGCCTTAGTTCAATAAGCAGTTTTAAGGCAAGCATTCTGTATACGGCAGTCTTACACGGGTCAGAGCTTTCCGATTCTTCTTTAATTTGATTGAAAATTTCTGCAATTTTTTCATCCCTGAAAACCGAATTGAAAACAAGCTTTGTGTGGTCTATTTCAACGTCTTTGCAAAATTTAGTGTCAAGTATTACCACACTAAAATAAACCTCACTGCTTGTTCCCGTAAAATGTCTTGAGTTAGAGTTTGCTACAACTATGTCACCTGCTTTTACTTCGTGACGTTGGCCGTCTAAAAGAACGTAGCCTTCCCCTTCGTTATAGTATTGTACTTCTAAATTGTCGTGCCAATTTGCAGGATTTTCGGCGTTAGCAGGAGTCCTGTGAATACGCCAGCAAAACCTGAACGGAACTTCATTTAAATTCAAATATTGTTCAAAACGGGTTCTTGCCATACTTCACTCCCCTAAAATCTGCAAGATAGTGTTAATTTTAACAAATATATGTTGTTGTTACAACGTGAAAATATCATTATAATATTATTATAGCGTTTTTTTCTAATTTTGCAACACAAATTAAGGAGAACAAAAATTATGAAAGTTTTCACTAAAAAAGCCTTAAGCCTAATACTCTCGGCTACACTGCTTATTACCACCTTTTCAGGTATGTTCAGTGTAAGTTCCTTTGCCGAGCAGATTTCTACCGAAACTCTAAACGGTCAATCCGTTCTTGTAAGCGGCGACAGTATTGCAGCCGGTTGGCGAGATACCTATAAAGAAACTGTTGTACGAAACGTTTGGGACGGCGTAACAAAAACCAAGCCATCGGGCGACGGCACCGAAGTTTCCCCTTTCCTTGTTTCAAACGGTGCCGAGCTTGCCTGGACTGTTTCGAACGGTGCTTCGGGCGAATATTATAAGCTCACATCAAACATCTATCTTAACGATATAGATAAAATTGACTGGTCTACCGGCGAAGTTGCAAGCGGCTATAACGCAAGAACCTGGCTCGCAGGCGCTTCCTTTAGCGGTAATCTTGACGGTGATGGTTTTGTAGTTTACGGTATTTACTACAATACAGGGCTTGAAACCAGCCAAATGTCAGGCGGTTTTGCCAATTCGGTTGGTCTTATTCCTAACATACCTAACGGTGTTACTTCAACCATAACTAAAATTGGTGTTGATAATATGTTTATCAACGCCCCTTCTACCGCTTCGCCAATTATCGGTTCTATCGGCGACAATGCCGCAACCGATGACAACAGAGCTGTTATTACTGTTGACCAATGCTTTGCAGGGCAAAACGTATATGTAACCTCAGGAGCTGCTGGACATTTCCGTGGCTGGTCTAAAAACAGTGCTATGTCAATTTATAATTCATATTCACTTGCAACCGTTTGCTCCGGAGCTGATGTTAACACCTATGAAGCAGAAAAATCGTGGCTTATAGCAAACGGTTGGAATTCGGAAATGGTAGAAATAGCAAACTGCTACGTTTCTATCGGCTCTTTATATAAAGGCAACTGGCCTACCTATAATCCAAGGTTTAGCAATTGCTATTCGGGCGGCGCAACTTTAGATGAAGACGGTGATGGCTATTTTGAACTTGTATGGTACACCGCAAACGGTAAACGACTCTCCTTAGAAGATATGCAGGGCTTGGACGTATTTACAAACGCTGCTAAAATGCCCCTTCTTAATTCTACCGGAGTTTACACCGCAACCGACAGCTTTCCTGCCCTTTCGGTCTTTAATAAAGAAACTACCGAAAACGATGCCTTTGTTGGTGTAGACAACACTAACGGCAAGGGTTGGGGTATAAGACTTGAAAAAGAATACGGTATGAAGGTTACAAATGCGGCTATAGCAGGTAATTCCTTAACCGAAATTCCCAAAAGAAAACGTATTGTAAATCAGTTAAGCCTTTACAAGAACAACGAATACGATTTTGTTTTACTTCAGGGCGGTTTTAACGATGCCATGGGCGAAAACGTAAAGCCTGCGGGTGAAAACAATGCAGACATTGCGCCTTACGGAGAAATTTCAAAAACCTTTAACGTTGCAGATTTTAATACCGATACCTTCGCAGGCGCATTAGAAGAATACTTCTATTACGCTAAACTTTACTACCCGAGCGCCAAAATCGGCTATATTGTTACATACCAGACGCCTAAATCTCAGTACGGCGGCAGAACTGCCGACATTGCGGCAATGAGAACACAGTGGGATTTAGCAAAAGAAATTTGCGAAAAATGGGACATTACCTATTTAGACCTTTTCGACGGTTGCACCGAAAACGGTGTGAGCTTTAGCGAACTTCTTGACGTTAACAACGCAACTTCCAAGTACTTCCCCACTAATAACGACAACATTCACCTTAATACGCTGGGTTACGACACCCTTACGCCACATATTGCAGAATGGATGACCACCCTTTCTGTTCGCGAAGGCAGCTTGGTTGTTGCAGAAGAAATTCTTATGCTTGACTTTGAAACCAAATACCCTGATGCTGAAGGCAGTTCTTCACACTATTATGCCGACAACTACTGTAATAACAGCTCGGCTAAAGAAAACTATCGCGGTTCTTATACAAGCTTCTATACAGAAGCAGACGGCAATACCGCAATGAATATGTCTTGGGACTATGAAAACAACCTTGAAAATTATAATGCAAACTCTGCGTTTAAAATTCTTAATCCTTCTACATATTCCAACTTTGTGGGCGAAGCAGGTAAAACCTATACCATAAGCTTTGACTACAAGGTTTTAGATACCGACGATAAATCGCTTCAGTTCTATATTGGCTATTGTGGCAGAGAGCACCTCAGAAGCACCGACCTTAACAACAACTATGCCGCAATGGCACAGGCAAGCGCCGCTTCCTATATTCCCTTTATTACTGTAGGCGACCCAATTACAAGTGAAACAGACGAATACGCCGGCGTAACCGTCGACTTCCTTGCAAACGGTACCTACTACCCAATAATTATTCTTTCGTGTAACGGCAAGGTTAAAGACACCTCAAAAACATCAACTTCTACCTTTGCTTCTGTTTTGGTTGACAACGTTGTAGTTGCCGAAAAGTCCGAAGCCGAAGAAGACCAAGACAAGCTTGATTTCACAGTTAATTTTGAAGGAAGCTACACAAACGATTATTATAAATCCAACGTAAACTCTTCATACGGTAATGGCCGTGGCTCTAACGCAATAGGTTATAGTGAAGATGGCGGAAATACCGCAATGAAGCTTACCTGGGACACCGATAACAGCCTTGAAAACTATAATGCAAATGCCGCACTTAATATTTACAACCCCAATACCTCTTCAAAATTCGTGGGCGAAGCAGACAAAGATTATACCATTAGTTTCGACTACAAGGTGCTTGATGCCGACGGCAAAAACCTTCAGTTCTACATTGGTTACTGCGGAAGAACCGCCTTAAACGGTACAGACCTCAACAATAACGCTGCCGCTATGACACAGTCGGGCACGTATATTCCCTTTATAGCTGTTGGAAACGCAATTACAAGTGAAACCGACGAATACGTTAGGGTTACGGTTAAATTTGCCGCTAACGGCACCTATTACCCCATACTTTTACTTTCTTGTAACGGCAAGGTTAAAGACACCTCAAAAACTGCTGATTCTACCTTTGCTTCGGTATTAGTAGATAATATTAACGTAAAAGAAACCAGCAGCCGCAACGTTAAATTCTATAACTATGGCGGCAAGGGTTCACACGAAACCTTTACGGTAACCGACGTTGAAACCTTCTCGGCTATTCCTACGCCAAGCTGTAGGGGCTACTTATTCGGCGGCTACTTTAAGGATGCAGGCCTTACCGTAGAAATTGACGAAAACGATTTTGTAGCCAACTATAAAAACGTTTTCGTTAAATGGGATGGCGGCGGAAATATACTTTCCCCCGAAGAAATTACAAATACCAGTCCCGTTGGCAGTTATAAAGCCTTTTCTACCGGTTATGGAACACGCACCTTTGAACTTCAGACCAACAGTATGCTTGAATCGCCCGGAGCAAATTTACTTTCTAACTTCTATGGCTCCAACGTTATTACAAGCGATGCTTTAACGGTAAATTCAACCGAACAGTACTTCCACGACGGACTTCTTATTAATATTACAAACAACGTTGACGAAGTTATATTCTACGTTGAAGTTCCCGATTACGAAAAGGTTGGCGCAGACTGGGCATTAGGCCTTGTTTCAAACGGACTTTGCCTTAAACAAATAGTTGACGGCACAACCAAGTGGATTCCGCTTAATTTTGCGTCTACAACAAATACTTTTGAATATATTAAAGATAACACCTGGACCAAGGCAGCTATTAATACAAAAGGTCATTTTGATATTCCTTCGGGCTATAAGGGCTACGTTAAGCTTGACTTAAGCACTCTTTCCTGGGGAAATACCATTGACTTTACTTCTACATATCAGCTTAATCAGGTACAGTTTACCTTAAATGCCTTTGGTGGCGAAGCCGGTGATTTCGTATTTGGCGGAATATTCTATGCGCCCAGCGTAAAGAATGAATCTACCGTTTTAGAAATTTCCAACACCTGCTACGAAATGTATTCAAACTCTGAAAAGCTTGTAGTCAATGCATACGATGCCACGGGCGGCAGTTTTTCTACCCGTTATCAAGGCACCGTGGGTGAAACTGAAGCACAACTGACAAATGGCGACACTTCGGCTTTCTTTACAAAGCCTGCCGTTATTACTTCTACAACAGGCGGTACGGTATCGACCAAGGGTTACCTTAATACCTATAAGCTTACCGACCTTGCTATAATAATGCAACCTGCGGTTGATACCTTAATGTTCTACGTTGAAATGCCGAAGTTCAACAGCGCCCACACGGCACTTAAACTGCTTGACCCGACCGTTACACAAGGCAGTAACAGCGCAACTATAAGCTTTTCCAACAGCATTTACAAATATATGAGCGTTGAAAACGGTTGTTGGCGAATTGCCAGAGCCGGCGCCGACGGCGAGCTTTTCGACATTCCGTCGGGCTTTAAGGGTTATATTAAGGTTGACCTTAAATACTTCAAGGGCTTCTTTAACACAACCAATATTGACTTTACAAGTCTTTATGAAATAAGCTCGTTTGAAATTGGCTTTAACCATTTCGGCGCAGACGGCGGCAACTTTGTTTTAGGCGGTCTTTATTCCGTAATTGTAGACAGCAACTCTTTCGAGATATTAAACGGTCTTACCAACACAAAACTCTGTGCAAGGGTTTACGGCGGCGACTTCAACTGCGACGGTGTTGTTGACTGGAACGAAATTGAAACCTTCAGAAAAGTACTTTTAGGCGAAAAAATTGGAGGTGCGGCAGGTTTGCGTACCGATATATTCTGCGACGGCTCTGACCCCGATATTACAGGCCTTGTTCATTTAAGAAACTGCGCCGAAGGTGACGGCAATTTAGTTACGGGCAAAGACGTGGACAACGGTGTTGTTTATAAAAACATCTTTAGTGATAACTACAGCACTAACACTACTTCTACCGTTTACGATATTGTAAAGCTTGACCCCACCGTTGACGCTTCACGCTTTGCAGGCGTTATTGAAGCCGATACCGAGCTTAACTACGACAATAAGGCCATTAACTTTGCAAATGAAATTACAAGCGGCTTTGTTGGCGATTTTGAAAAAACCGGCATTGACCTTATGTGCCACGTTTCTACCTTCTGTTACGCTAAGGGTAATATTTATATGACCTATTACGCTAACACAATGTCTTCAAGTGAAAACCCGAATTACCAGGTTGCACGTCTTGCATACGCACCCGAAGACAGCCCCGAAGATAAGGTTGTTCTTGACGTTATGCTTGTTGGCGACGACCTTTACGGTCAAAAGGTTACGGGCGTTTACGACACTATCTTAATGCAAAAAGAAGACGAGCCCGACAACCTGTACGTTTTATGGACCGCAAGCGTTCAAGGTAAATATTACCGACTATTCAGAGTGTTCAATATGGTTACCGAAGAGTTTGGCGAAATTGGCGTTAACAAGTTCAAGGTTGGCGATATTTCAAATGATTTCTCTGATTCGGGCATTAAAAACGCTCTTGCCGAAAACGGTATTGGCTATAAAGAAACCTTTGCCGATATAGGTATTATGCAGAAACTTTCAACCAGAGTAGAAAACGGTGAAACCTACTACTATTCGGGCGCATACAGCGGAAACTTCACCTGCATTATTAAGAGTAAGGATTTAATTACCTGGGAATACGTTGCACAGCCCAACGAAGGCGCAAATGGCGCAGAAGACGGCTTTGAAAATGCTACCAAATGGGAAAATGCTGTTTACGTTGTAGGCGACAAGGTTTATTACTTTGTAAGACAGTGGGACCCCGCAGGCGTTTCTAACGGACGTGAAGAAGGCTGTTTATACGGTGTACTCACCTACTACGATTTAATTACGGGCAAATGGGCAACACCCATGCTTGTTGGCGACTGTCAGTCACGCTCCGACTTCATAGTGTATGACGGAGAACTTTACCTATTCTATGCTCCTACCGACCGAAGCCATATAGGTATTTTGAAGGTTGACAGAGAAAACTTGGCAAACAGTGAAGTTGTTCTCCAGGCACAGATGAACACAAGCTGCTTCTACCCCTTTGTTCAGTATAATTCAAGCGGAGAACTCTGTATGTCTTATACCGTTAGCAGAAAGCATATCCGACTTGCCTCCTTCAAACTCAGCAATTATCTTGGAGATGTAGATGCACCCACAGTTCCCGATAAAGAATATTCCGTTCTTGGCGATTCGCTTGACTTACCCATTAAAATTCAAACGGGATACCATTATGGCGACCCCGTTGTTGGAGATACAATTGAAATGCAGGCTAATGGTTCCTGGAGTTGCACATCGTTTAAAGCAAGTTACCAGAACACATATACTGTTACCTTTACATCCGCAGGTAAAACTACTGTGCCTTACATTTATCTTTGCGATGAAAACGGCGTTGTAAAGCAGCTTATAGGCGCAAATACAGCAAGCGCAAAGAACGAAGTTACCTTTACTGTTTTGGATGACACGGTAACAACGGTATATATTCGTTCTTTAAGCACTGCATCGGGAAGCATAACAGCAAAACAGATGTTGGATGAAAATTCATCAATTAATATGGGTAACATGGAAATGTTAAAATACGAAATTGTAACCCCATATAAATATTCTGCATGGCCTATGATCTGGACCGCAGGCAATAAGCTTGTTTGTCTTTACACGGTAGCAGACCAGCACAGCGCAACCGAAGCCGGCCTTTATATGAAGTCTTCTTCAACAAACGGTCTTACCTGGACCGAAGCCAAGGAAATCTTTACAGATAAAACCGGTGTTAAGGGTATCACGGGCGTTGGTAATGACAGCAAAGGTAATATGCTTATCTGGTACAGAAACGGCAGTCCGGGAGCGTGGAACACTACGCACGAACTTTATAAGACCGATGGCAGAATTATTACTCAGGTATCGGTTCCCGACTTTGCTCTTCGCGGCGGTCATATTGGTAATATATTTTCTGTAGAAGATGAACTCTTCTGCTTCTATAACACTTATGGCAACAATCGCGATTGGGGGCTTTTAAAGAGTTCTGACGACGGCCTTACATGGGAACAAATTCCTATTGAGGTTGACGTTCCCAAGGCTGAATGCCCCGTTGAAATTGATGGCGTATATCTTGGAAACGGCAAGGTTCTTGTTCTTGGAAGAAAAGATTCAAGCGAAGGAACTGTTGCTATGTTCCAGATTCAGTCTTCAGACTACGGTAAAACCTGGACCAAAGAATACACCAACATTTCAGATGCAGTTGGCAGTTCTCCAAGTATGATTCTTGATAAAGAAACAGGAGAAGTAACACTTTACTTCTTTGCAAGAAGCTCAGGTCAGTTTAAACGCCGCGTTGTAAAAGCCGCTGACGTTTGGGATAATCCTCTTAACTGGACATCATCTGAAGTGCTTATTACCGAACAGTACAAGGGTCAGGATACAGGTAACGTAAAGGTTGTTGAAAAGGATGGACTCCACTACTGCACATATTATGCAGGAACATCCACTACCACTGGTGTATACGGCGTAATAATTAACCCCAACTTTAACGATGGATCCGAAACCGAACAACCAAAAGAAAAAGCAGTAGACGTTAATATTATTAAAGGCTATCATTACGGCGACGCTACAGCGGGTGGATCGGTAGAACTGTTAGAAAGCAGTTCCTGGAGTTGCGGTAACTTTGACGCAACCTTTGGCAAAACCTACACAGTTACCTTTACTACAACCTGGAAGATAACCATTCCCTATATTTATCTTTGCGATGAAAATGGTGTTGTTATTCAAAACGTAGACGCAACGGTTAAGAGCGCCGAAAACACAATTACGTTTACAATAACAGATGAACGCATTAAAAAGGTTTATGTTCGTTCCTGTGACTATGCTTCCGGCAATATTAGAGCTACTGAAAAATTAGGTGAATAAATGATTTTAAAATACTTAAAACGTGCTTTTTCTATTGCGCTTGGTATTTTAGTTGTTGTAGTTGGTTTTACTTCCTGCAAAAACACAAATGAAGATGACAAATCTACCGATTTGTCATCTTCACAGATAAGCAGTACTATTAGCTCTGTTAGCAGCAGTACAACTTCAGAGCTTCCTCCCCCACCAACTACACCCGAAAAAGAATACCCTGCAACAGATAACGGAGAGAATATCGATATGGATTCAGTTGAAAACTTAAAGGTCTGTATTGTAACCCCAAATAAATATTCGGCTTGGCCAATGCTTGGAAGGGTTAAAGATAAGCTTGTTTGTCTTTATACCGTTGCCGATCAGCATAGCGCAACCGAAGCCGGAATTTATATGAAGACGTCTACCACTAAAGGTCTTTCTTGGACATGCGGTAAAGAAATATTTTTAGATAAAACAGGCGTTAAAGGAATTACCGGTACGGGTAACGACAGCGAAGGAAATATGCTTATATGGTACCGTGACGGAAGTCCGGGCGCCTGGCAGACCACCCACGAACTTTATAAAACAGACGGTCATTCGGTGGTTTTAGTTAGCGCCCCTGATTTTGCGCTTCGCGGCGGTCACATTGGAAATATTTTCTCTTTCGACGGTAAGTTGTTTGCATTTTATAACACCTATGGTAATACACGTTCATGGGGTGTTTTAAAAAGCGTGGACGATGGTCTTACCTGGGAGCAAATTCCCATTGAAACCGATATTCCAAAAGCAGAATGTCCCGTAGAGATTGACGGCTTTTATGCAGGCGATGGTAAAATATTGGCTCTAGGCAGAAAAGATGCCGATGAAGGCACTATTGCAATGTTCCAGATTCAGTCAACCGATTTTGGCGAAAGTTGGAGCAAGGAATACACCAACATTACCGACGCTTTAGGCAGTTCTCCCAGTATTATTTTCGACGCCGATACTAAGGATATAACTCTATACTTTTTTGCCCGTACTATAGGGCAGCTTAAGCACAGAGAAGTTAACTTTATTGACGTGTGGAACAACCCTCAAAATTGGAGCGGTTCTAAAGTAATAATATCTGAAAAAGCACGCGGTCAAGATACGGGCAACGTTAAAACAGTTGCTGTAGATGATATTCATTTTGCTACCTATTATGCCGGAAGTTCAACAACTACCGGAGTTTACGGCATAATTATAAAAGATTAATTCTACCCTTTCATAGACAAGGAGTCACTCAAGAGAGTGACTCCTTGTCAGTTTTGATAAAATATATTTTGCTTATTTAAAAGCGGATAACGAATAAGCGTTTTATTATAAGGATTTATTTTTTTAAGATTAACCGCGCTGATTTGTCGGTTTTCATAAGTAGCGTAATAATATATACCTTTGGTGGCATTTATACAAGAAGCATAGGTTGTTAGTTCATATTTCCCTTCTACTTCACAGCATCCTCTGACCTGCTCTACACTCCCCATAATATGAAAAAACTGACTAATGCTTGACGCTTCGTCGTCTTGCGACACAGAATTAAGTTTTGTAAATGCGGCGCGTATAAAGCGAGAATTCGAAGAAAGGTCTCCCGGTAGCCCTATAGCGCCCATTCCTCTACTGTAGGAATTTAGTTCTATTTTGTTTGAAAACTCATTAGAGGGCGATTTTGGAGATATTTTCATATAATTATTAAGCGTAAACAACTGCATATCAAAAGGCGGATTGTTTGTTAAAACGCCAACGGGATTTTTATGAATTTTTATACCGTCGCTAACAGATTCCACGGTTACCGCTCTGTTTTTATCTGCAATAATAAAATGAAGCTCGGCAGGCGGTAAATCGCTACTGAACGGAGTATTGGTAATATTAATGTTTTCCGTTTCCAAAACCGCTTCTTCTACAGTTGCGCACTTTGACAAGATATACGGTATATATTCGAATTGAGCTATATTTATTTTATCTGTGACAGATTTATTATATTTGGCGTTACCTACAAAATTCAGCCCTGCAATACAAAGCCCTTGTTCGTTTGCGGCATCGAAATACAGCGGGAAATTATTTGCAACATACGCCATACCTATGATTGCGAAGTGGTTATTAATTTCCTTGGTATGTCTGAATTTAAACAGATAATTCCTTGGAGTTACTACCACTTCTTCATTATAAGAACGCTCTATATCAAGCGTTCTGCCAAAATAGAAATCTTTTGTATTATAAGTAACAGCCGTACACATAAAAAGCCCCCATATCTCATTTGTTATAGTGTGAGATATGGGGGTATATTTTATTCGTTTACAATTTTCACCTGAATTGCTTTCATGGCATCAAGGGCGGTTTTATGGCTTTGCGGTTTTACACCTGCACAGCCTTTTGCATCTACCATAAGCGGTATTTCGGGGTAATAAGCCTTAATCAGCATTACGTTTGAAATAACGCAAATATCTGTGCAAAGGCCTACAAAGGTGATGTTTTCTATATCGGTTCTGTCTTTAAGAAGTTCAACCAACTCTTTAGAACCGAAGGTAATTTTATTAACCGCTTCGGTTTTCCTTAAAACTTCAAGGTCGGGGTGAATTTGCCAACCTTCCGTTCCGAAAACGCAGTGAGGTACGGGCAGATTTTTACCTTCTTGGGTTTCCATATAGTTTTCATAATGGGTGTCCCTGGTGAAAATCACCTGACCGTCAAAGCTTTCTACAAGTCCTTTTACGTAAGGCACAATTTTTTCGGCTTCGCTACTACCGAGTGCGCCGCTGATAAAATCGTTTTGCATATCAACTACAACTAATAATTTCATATTTACCTCCTATAACAGTTCTTCGTAAAAACAGCTCAAAAAGCCGCTCTTATTAAGGTGAGTAAACGTATTTGCCAATATCGCTTCGTAGTCTTTAATATATCTTACATAGTCCGAATAAAAATACTGTTCGTGTATCATTACCCAAACGTGCTCTC
>JAFOCW010000006.1 GCA_017381035.1 Clostridia bacterium
GCGTAATCAATTACGCTGTAAGCCTTGCTGACGCCGATTTTTTCAACGAAGGTGCGGATTGCGGCAGAGGGATAGCCTCTTCTTCTCATACCGCAGATAGTTGCCATTCGGGGGTCATCCCAACCCGATACTAAACCGTCGTTTACAAGCTTTAAACACTTACGCTTACTTGTTAAGGTGTAATTTACATTCATTCGTGCAAATTCAATTTGGCGGGGTGGGGTGGGAATATCCAAAACCTCTAAGAACCAGTTATAAAGCGGTCTGTGGTTTTCAAATTCAAGTGAGCAAAGTGAGTGGGTAACACCTTCTTTAGCATCGCTTAAGGGGTGAGCAAAGTCATACATCGGGTAAACGCACCACTTGTCGCCTGTGCGGTGGTGGGTTGCCTTCATAATGCGGTAAATTACGGGGTCGCGCATATTGATATTGGAAGAAGACATATCAATTTTTGCACGAAGCACCATTGCGCCGTTTTCAAATTCGCCTGCGGTCATACGTGCAAAAAGGTCCTTTGATTCGGCAATAGGTCTGTCGCGGTAGGGGCTGTTTTTGCCCGGCTCTGTAAGTGTGCCGCGCATTTCACGAATTTCGTCGGGTGTAGATTCGTCTACGTAGGCAAGGCCTTTATCTATAAGCTTTAAGGCACATTCATAAATAAAATCGAAATAATCGGACGCAAAATAAACGTTGTCCCAATTAAAGCCGAGCCATTTAATATCTTCCATAATGGCATCTACGTATTCTACGTCTTCTTTGGTGGGGTTGGTATCGTCAAGGCGAAGGTTACATTTTCCGCCGTACTTTTCGGCTGTGCCGAAGTCTATGCAAATGGCCTTTGCGTGTCCGATATGAAGATAACCGTTAGGCTCGGGCGGAAAACGGGTTTGCACCCTTGAATATACGCCTTCTTCTAAATCTTTATCTATGAAATCGTAAATAAAATTTGACGGGGTAGCAACTACCTCTTCGGAAAGTATTTTTTCGTCTGCCATAATTTTCTCCTAAATATTAGAAATTGCATCGTTTAAACGCTTGATACATTCTTCGTAACCAAGAACCTGCATAATGCTGCAAAGGTCGGGTGTGTTTCTTCTGCCCGTAACGGCAATACGAAGAACTGTGGAAAGGTCGCCTGCGCTTCCCTTGTAGGCTTCTTTATTAGCCTTATACTCTTTGGTTTCGGCGGCGAAGCCAAGACCGGGAGCCACGCTTTTAATTTTTGCAAACCACTCTTCTTTAGTATCGTCGGGACTGTAAACGTCTTTGTAAACCGTTAAGAAGGCCTTCACGTCTTCGGCATTCAGGTTTTCGGGGTATTCGTAGGAAGGCACGTAAAGTTCGCTGAAGAAATAGGATGAGTATTCCTTTGCTTCGTTCCACTTTGCAATATCTTTACGGGGCTTCGGCACGTCGCGGTCAACCCCGAAGACAGCCTTGGTGTAGTTAATATCACGGGTTAAAATGCTATAAAATTCGGGGTCGAATTCCTTGGCCCATTCGGTAAGCTTTTGGGTTACGGTTTCGCTGTTCATTGTTGCAACAATGTTCTTTGAAACGTCGTTTAATTTATCGCCGTCGAAAAGGGCGCCCGATACCGACATCTTTTTAAGGTTGAACTTGAACTTCTGACGGGGCTCCAACGGGTTGGCACGGCGCCAATCTTCAAATTCGCTGGATGCGATTGTCATTAAGTATTCTATAACGCTTCTTGCATCATATCCTTCTTCTGCAAAATAGTGAACTGCAGCTTCGGGGTCTTTACGCTTTGAAATTTTGCGTTTTGCACCACCGTCTAACTTCATAATGGGTGCAACGTGGCAGAACTTGGGCGGCCTAAAGCCAAGAAGGCTGAAGAGCTGAATATGTTTTGGTACGCTTGAGAGCCATTCGTCGCCACGAATAACGTGGGTTGTACGCATAAGGTGGTCGTCTACTGCGTGAGCAAAGTGGTAGGTCGGGATTCCGTCGGACTTTAAAAGCACGAAATCTTCGTCGTTTTCGGGAAGCTCTACCTTGCCCTTAATGCCGTCGTCTACAAATATACGGTTTTCTTCATTTCCGGGCGATTTAAGGCGAATAACGTAAGGCTTGCCTTCCTTAATTAAGGCTTCGGCTTCTTCAACAGTAATATTTCTGTGAACGGCATATTCACCGTGGTAGCCAGTTCTAATTTTATTCTTTTCCTGCTCTTCTCTGACTGCGGCCAATTCTTCGGCTGTGCAGAAGCAGGGGTAAGCAAGACCTTCGCTTACAAGCTTTTTAGCGAAGCACTGATAAATTTCGGCACGCTCGCTTTGCTTATAGGGGGCGTAATTCCCCTTTTGCTCGGTCGGGGTAACAAAGCCTTCGTCTATGTTTATGCCAAAACGAATAAGGCCGTTTATAATATCGTCAATACCGCCTTCTACTTCACGCTTTTTGTCGGTATCTTCAATACGGGTATAGAAAATACCGCCGGTAGAGTCGGCCGTAATGCGATTAACAAGCGCCATAAAAAGTGTACCTAAATGAAGGTAGCCTGTGGGGCTTGGTGCAATTCTTACAACCCTTGCACCTTCGGGTAAATTTCTAGCATGGTATTTGTTTTCGTAAAATTCAGGCTGCTTATCTATGTGGCCTAAAAGCAGCTCGGCCATTCTTTCAAAATCGTTCATTGTTTGCTCCTATTTCTGTTTGCGAAGAAGTTTGTTAAGCTCGTCCATAAAGGTATTAATATCGCGGAATTCGCGGTATACGCTTGCAAAACGAACGTAAGCTACTTCGTCTATTTCCTTTAATTTTGTCATAACAAGTTCGCCGATTTTTTCACTTGAAACCTCACGGTCTAAGGTGTTTTGAATTTCGGCTTCAATATCGTCTACTGCACGCTCGATGGTTTCGAGTGATACGGGACGTTTTTCACAAGCCCTTACCATACCGTTAATAATTTTTTCACGGGCAAAGGTCTGGCGATTTTTATCCTTTTTGATAACAATAATGGGAAGGCTTTCAATAATTTCGTAGGTTGTAAAACGGCGTGTGCAGCTTAAACACTCGCGGCGACGTCTTATACGCTCGCCTTCGTCGGTAGGACGCGAGTCTATAACCTTGCTTTCTTCAAATGCGCAAAAAGGACATTTCATAGATTAAACCACCTTTATATATACATTATTATGTTTATCATACCACAATATTTTGTTAAAAACAAGAATTTTATATTGCCAAAACGCTATATAACTGATAAAATAGTATCAAATTAAAATTTAAGGAGAATAAATATGAGTTTTCAGACATCTGCACCCGTAAAGGGTGATACCGTTGCAGTAATGCATACAAACATGGGCGACATTAAAATTAAGCTGTTTTTAGCTGAAGTTCCTCGCACCGTAAACAACTTTATCGAGCTTGCTAAAAAAGGCTATTATAACGGCATTATATTCCACCGTGTTATTAAAGATTTTATGATACAGGGCGGCGACCCCACCGGTACAGGTATGGGCGGCGAAAGCATTTACGGCGAAAAATTCGAAGACGAGTTCGATTTAAAGCTTCATAATGTTCGCGGCGCTTTATCTATGGCTAACGCAGGTCCCAACACAAACGGAAGTCAGTTCTTTATTGTTCAGGCAGACACCTGCCCCGAAACAATGCTTTCTCAAATGGAACATCTTACCGACAGAGGCTTCCCGGAAGACACTATTGAAGATTATAAAAACCTTGGCGGCACACCCTGGCTCGACTTCAAGCACAGCGTTTTCGGTCAGGTTTACGAAGGTATGGACACGGTTGACAGCATTGCAAACGTACGCTGTGGCGCAGGCGACAGACCTATGCACGACGTTACCATTGACAGCATTGATATTTTAGAAATTTAAGATTATAACAAAGCACCTCGGTCAACAATATGACTGAGGTGCTTTACTTTGAAAAAATTCACAAAACTGCTGATAACTTTTTCGGCTATTGCTTATTTTCTTCTGCTTTTAGTTTTGTTTTTCGTTTCTTTATGGTTATTACGAAGGCTGCCGCTATAACGGCTACGCCTATTATTACGGCCGCTACGGTAATATAAATTTCCGACATTGGTCTGCCTTTTTTCACAACATCTCTGCAAACAATGCAAACCTTGTCGCCCGTATAAGAAGCGGTTTTATTTTTAATTTCGGTTTTCTTGTGCGGGCCGTAATCTCCATAAGCCTTGTTGCAGACTTCGCACTTTGGCTTTACGGTGCAGTTTTCTGCCTTACCGCCCGAATGTGCCGCCGCCGAAAATTTTTCTTCGCAGCCTTCAACGTCGCAGTTGTGCCAATGAACTTCGTCATCATACGCCCAGGTGGTCATGGGAGCGTGTTCAATTTTTGCATTTTCATCCTGCCACATAAACGGTGAAGCACAGTAGCCTGCACTGTTGTAAAGGTTAATGGTGGGACGGTTGCGGTAGCCCATGCGAACTCCCGTTATCTGACTGACGTTTTCTAAGGTTACGGTAACCTTATCGCCGTCTAAAATTCCGTCTACGTCGACCCAGCGGCCGCCTGTAGTACGTGCTTCAAGCTCACGCACAATACCGCTGCCATCGGAAATTGCAAGGCCGTCGGCATGGTTAAAGGTAATTTCGGCAGTATTGCCGTTTACCTTAACCTCTTTATAAAGCGGACCTGAATATTCGGGCGTATCGCCGTAGTCGCCAAGCGGTTTATAGTATGTAGTAAGCGCCGCATTTGCAAGGGCTTTTGCAACAGGCATTTTGTTGGTTGGGTGAACGTTAAGGTGTCCGTTTTCAAGCACGGTATCTTCATAAGAAAGCAGTGTGCACACCGTAACGTTTTCAATACTTCTGGCCGCTTCGCCCTGCGCTATGCGGATGTTGAATTCATCTCTTTCGTTGCCGTTTGCATCTTTAGCACCGTCGTCGGCGTAGAGCATTATCTGAACGGTATAAAAAGGCAAACTATTATCGGCGAAGGCTTCACGCCAGCACTTGACCATATTCCTGAAGGCTTCGTAATAATACATAGCCTCCCCTGCCCCTGCGTTGCTTTCGCCCTGATACCAAAGCACACCTGCTACGGCAAACTTGGTAATTGGCTCAATATGCTTTTTATAAAGGTCGTGATGTCCTTTATCGTTTTTATCGAAATCGCTGTGGGGCACGGTATAAAACCTATCGCACTGGCAGTATTTTTCGCTTGTCCAGTCGTCTATTCTTGAAGCGCCGAGCGCTACCGAAATAATGCCGATGGGTATTTTTTTATTAAGCTTTTCTTCAAGCTCCTGCGCAAACATAACACCAATAGCCGTAAAATCTTTTACCGAGCTTTTTTTGAAGGTCTGCCAATAGCCGTAGTGATTGCAACGAAGAATGGAACTGTCCTTTGAAGCCGTTTCGGCGTGGTCGGTATCACCCAAGGTAAGCGCCATATTAGACTGACCCGCAGCCACGTAAACGTCGCCTACAAGCACGTTGGAAATGGTACCCTTGTTTCCCGAAAGGTCGTAAGAAAAATTTATTGGGGTGGTAGACGCTTGCATTGGGTCGAAAACGACCTGCCAACCTTCCGACGTGGTGGTTACCTTCTTTGTGGTGTTGCCAAGCGTTACCGTACCTTTTCCGCTGCCGCTGCCGTAAACGCAAATAGGTTTACCCCTTTGAAGCACCATATTGTCCCTGAAAATTTCGGCAAGATTCATAGTTGTTGCGGCATCTGCAGGTATAAGAACTGTTGGCAAAATAAAAACTATAAGCAACAATAGTGCTATTACTTTTTTCAAGATTTTTACTCCTTTAAGGTTCAAACTGTTCAAATATTGAAATATAGCCTTCGCTTTTAGCTTGCTTGTGGTCTTCTATACTTTTAATTGTCCAACAAACAGGCTGAAGTCCGAACAGTTTTGTTGAAATTTGGTTAAAAATAAGCTTTCTGTCATTAAATTTGAAGGCTATGAAATCGGGTTTAGTTGCAATGTTCATAAAAAGTGTTGTAAGTAAAACTCTGATAGGCATAGAAAGGCTTGATTTTGCTTTTAAAAAGTTTTGTGAAAGCTGTCCCCTTGTGATTTCGGGGCTGTTTTTGCGAAGCCAGATTAACGGGCGTGGGTCGAAAGATTCAATACAGTATTCGCCCTTATAGTCTTTTAAGGCATCAAGGGTGGCCTTGCACAGCGCCGCTGTATTGTTTTCGACTTTAAGTTCAATAATAAGGGGCACCTTGCCGTCTACCAGCTTTAAAACTTCGGGGAAATTTGGAATAGTTTCGCTTGATTCTTCAAGGGTGTAGTTTTTAAGGTCTTCCAATGTTAAGTCCTTAATATTGCCCTGCTTGCCCGTTGTGCGGTCAAGGGTGTTATCGTGAAAAACGGCAATTCCGCCATCACGCAAAAGGTGTAAATCAAGTTCAATTCCGTAGCCTTTATCAATAGCCGCTTTAAATGCCGCCATACTGTTTTCGGGCACGGTTGGTTTTTTATGAAGACCGCGGTGGGCAATATCGAAGCCTTCAAATCCGCTAAAGCGAGTCTTGCCGCCACGTCCCGACAATGCAAAAAGGCAAAATGCCAAAACCAAAAGAATTACAACTAAAGCAATAACCATAATTTTCTCCTCTATTGTGGAAATTAAAATTTTATGGTATAATAATAACATAGAGCAACTGCTCTTGCAAATATATTTTGAAAGGACGCTTAAAATGTCAGTTGTAAACGTTACCAAAGCCAATTTTAATGAAATATTAAACAGTGAAAAAACCGTTCTTCTTGATTTTTATGCAGATTGGTGCGGACCTTGCCGTATGGTTGCACCCTTCGTTCACGAAATTGCAGAAGAACACCCCGAATACTTGGTTGGAAAAATCAACGTTGACGACGAGCCCGAGTTTGCCGCCGCTTACGACGTTATGACCATTCCCACCCTTGTTGTTTTAAAGGACGGCAAAACCGTAACTCAGGTGTCGGGCGTAAGACCCAAGGCGCAAATTTTAGCTATGCTTGAAGGTTAAACGTATGGAGCGTATTTTTGATACTGTAATTATTGGCGGCGGCCCTGCAGGCTATACCGCCGCACTTTATGCCGCAAGGGCAGGGCTTAATACAGCCGTTATTGAAAAAATGTCTATTGGCGGACAAATGACCCTTACGGGTGATATTGAAAATTACCCCGGTTTCGATGAAGCTATTGACGGCATAAGTCTTGGTATGAAAATGCAAAACGGTGCCGAAAAGTTTGGCGCGAAAACCGTTTATGACGAAGTACTAAAGGTTGATTTCAGCGAAAAAATCAAAAAAATTACAACCTTTGGCGGTGAATATTTGGCAAAAACCGTTATTATTGCCGCAGGCGCTAACCCTAAGTCATTGGGCCTTGAAAACGAAGAAAAGTTCACAGGCCGCGGTATTCATTACTGCGCCCACTGCGACGGTCGGTTTTACAAAGATAAAACAGTAGCGGTTGTTGGCGGCGGTAATTCTGCCGCCGCAGATGCGCTTTACCTGTCCCGTCTTGTAAAAAAGGTTTACTTAATTCACCGAAGAGATAGTTTAAGGGCAACAAAAATTTACCACGAACCGCTGATAAAGACCGAAAACATAGAATTTTTGTGGAACAGTACGGTAACCGAGCTTTTGGGTGAAAACAAGCTTTCTTCTATTGTTGTAAACACTTCTTCAAACAGCCAAAACCTTGTGCTTGACGGTGTGTTTGTAAGCATTGGAAGGCGCCCTGCTACCGACTTTTTAAATGGTGTTTTACCGCTTGATGAACAGGGGTATATTATTGCAGGCGAAGACACAAAAACAAGTATTGACGGTGTATTTGCCGCAGGCGACGTTAGAATAAAGGCTCTTCGCCAAATAGTTACCGCCACGGCCGATGGCGCAGTTGCTGCAAGCGCTGCAGAAGAATATCTTTCGGCCGAAAAAGAAATATAATTTATTGTTTACAAAAAAAGAACCATACCGAAAGTATGGTTCTTTTTAATTATGATTTTTTGCTAATTATAAAGTAGCTTGCCCAGTAAATTAAAATCAAAGCGCAGACGGTTAAACCTATTGTGTTGGCAAGTTCGCTTATTTTTAATACTTGTAAAACTATTACAGTTAAGCAGGCTGCAATGATATAAAGGTTGAAAGAAAAGCTTTTTGCCCTGTTAGAAATTGCAATGTTTCTTTCGTCTGTCTCGGATATTTGTTGTTTTTTTATGGAATCATCGTTTCTTGTTATTATGAAGTGTTTTCTTACACGGGCAATACCAACTACCATAAGCGCCGTTCCAAAAGGCGATAAATATTCACTTGCACCATCAACTATAAATGATACGATAATCATTGCAAGACCTATAACGATATATGACAGGCCAAAATAAAATCTTATTTTAAGTTTTTTCTTAAAGTCCATAATTACTCCTCCTCAAAAATGAATACGTTTTCTATTTCAGTCCCAAAATATTTGGCAATTTTAAAGGCAAGCTGAAGCGATGCGTTATATTTGCCGTTTTCAAGTGAAATTATTGTTTGACGGGTTACGCCAAGCGCAAAAGCCAATTCTTCTTGCGTTACGTTATTTTCTTTCCTGAGTTCTTTAATTCTGTTATTCAAACCGCCACCTCCAAAAGTAAAGTATGCTTTACATTTTGATTATATGCGATAAACCACAAAATGTCAAGTGTGTTTTACATTTATACCTGAAAATATAAAGAGCCTTCACCCTACGGACTTTACTTGCCGCAGTAAACGCTGTAAAAGCGCCAATGAAAGCTCTTTGCACAAGGATTTCGGCTGCTGAACATGATAACTCGCTACTTACGCCCGAAATGCCTGACGGATGCATCCTTGCAAAAATATTGCAGCGTGAAAACGCTTTACTGTTAACATAAAGACAACAACCGCACTCCTAATAATTATTGTGCCGAGGTTCTATGGCGAGATACTCTGCGCCCCTTGATTTTCCGACCGTTCCGAACGGTTGCGGAAAATCTGCGTTGCTCGAGACTTCACAAGTTCAAAATGCTATCGCGCATTTTGAACTGCTACGACGAACTACGTTCGATCTCCCACCACCACAAAAAATTAAGGAACCACACCAAAGGTATGATTCCTTAATTTTGGCGGAGACGGCGAGATTCGAACTCGCGGGGGATTGCTCCCTAACTGATTTCGAGCAAAAGGCAGTATCTACCGCACCGCCCCTCTCCGTCCCTGAAATGTGCAATACGTCCGCAGATTTTGCGAGAAATTCAAAAACCAATGATTTTTTGCGAGAAATTTGCGAGATAGATGCGAGAAAACCTATTAAAAATAGTTCCATAATCATAACCACCGGTAAACCGGTGGTATGCTCCACCCCTATAAGGGGTGATTACTGGCTTAGCCCCTAAAAGGGGCACTGAAAGTTTAGCAACGCATTACCATTTCGGGCAGCCGCTCACGTGCGGCTGTCTTTTTTTGCCTACTGTTTCTTGTTACCCGTGAACGGGTCTATAAATTCTTTTATACTAATCTGTTCTGCTGCGTAATCTTCTTCCAACTGATTCCTTATGTATTCTGCGATAACTTTTTTATTTCGACCGACTGTATCTACATAATATCCTCTACACCAAAAGCTTCTACTTCCATATTTATATTTTAAATTTGCATGTCGGTCGAAAATCATTAGTGTGCTTTTTCCCTTGAGGTATCCCATAAATTGTGCTATACTTATGTGCGGTGGGATACTTACCAGCATGTGTATGTGGTCGGAGCACGCTTCTGCTTCTATTATTTCTACACCTTTCTGATTACACAACTTTCTCAAGATTTCTCCAATATCTCTTTTTAGTTTTCCGTATATTTCTTTTCGTCTATACTTTGGTGCGAAAACTATATGATATTGGCATCTGTATTTTGAATGTGCACTGCTTTTTATCTCATTATTTTTATTCATTTGAAAAACCTCCTGTATTTTGGTAATGCGGTCGCCAAACCACTACCATTATACAAGAGGTTCTTCTTTTATTATCGTCTTTTTGGGCTTAGCTACGCCTCGCCCTTTTTATTGTAGCTTCGCTCTTTTTTCTTCCCCCGGTAGAACCGGGGGTTTATTTCCACACCTAAAGGCGCCAA
>JAFOCW010000007.1 GCA_017381035.1 Clostridia bacterium
TTTGCAAAGATATACTCTGGTTTGTTTCATACTCTGATTTAACTTTTTCGGCGATACCAAGAAGCTGAGTATCTGATTTTCCTTTAACATCTGCTTCAACATCGTTTATTGCGGCGGTAAAAACTTCTTGTGTTTCAATACGCACCATTCCGTTTTGAAGGAAAAAGGTAAAGGTACTTGTAACCAAATAAGCAACAACGATGCACACAAGAAGCCAACGTTGAAATGTATTGGCGATTCGTTCGCCGCCTTTGTTTTTTGTAAAACGCTCGTGGCTTAAAAGGGATACAATGATGATTGCGCATCCAACAGCCGCAGCATTGCCGATAACCATCGGAATAGTAGCACCCTTAACAAATTCAAACGCATAAGAGGAGTTATCCATATTTGTAAGGAAAATTAAAATCATATGAATAACTTCGCAAACAACAGCAATACAAACACCATAACCCCAAGTAGGCTTTTTGTTGTCAAACATCAGTTTTCTAAGTCCTGCCGCCATAAAACCGGCAAGAATGGTGGCCATACTACATGCAAGCTGCGTATACGTACCTCCGCCCCAATAAACAGAGAACCAACGGTAAAGACCGCCAATAAAACCTGATATAATACCGGCGGGTGCGCCAAAAACAAGACCTGCCGAAAGGGGTGCAGCATCGCGGACGTTGACCGTTGTGCCAAGCCACTGGACTCCGAAACTCGATGCAAAGGCCGAAACTCCTCCAAACAAAATACCTATAATAACCTGCTTTGCTATATATGGAAGTTTTTTGGCAGGAGTATACTTATCGATAAGGTATACTGCAAGAACTAAAAGGCAGTTAAGTAATATTGGAATAAATAGTCTCATAACGCACTTCCTTTATATACACAGACGTATAAGTGTTATTACTATTTCTGCTAAAATATCGCCAAAAACACCAACCGTCAAAAGAAGGACCATATACAAAAACATACTGCTTTTACTTACCGAATCTTTTGAGAGATTATAATAAAAATTAAATTGTCCTTGCTGGTTATGCTCTCGATTTTGATTCCATTGATAGGTGATAACATCCTCGCATTTATAATCTGCCGGCAGATAATCTTCATATAAATTTTCTTCTAAGCGGCGAATACGGTAGCAACCCCCGTCATTAAGTTCATAACTCTCATCAACAGAAAGCGTAATAACTGCTTTCTTAAGTTTTTGACGGTGGAATATGCCGATTCTGGTAATCTCTTCAGGCAAAAGTCTTGCTTCATTAATGCGAATAGAGTAACCGTATTTTTCCGAAATCACAGGGGTTGTAATCAAATCCCTGAGTCGGCTCATTGCGTTTCCGACATCAACACGCGATTTAAATATTTCGTCTAGTGATTTATGTGGCATACGCCAAATAAAATAGGCTTCATCGTTATCTAGCGAAGCATTTAATTTTTCCAAATCAATACGGATTAACGTACCGGTTGATATCGGCTTAATTTCATATTCCAAGGTGCTGATATGTACAATATCTACCGTCTTACCGTTATAGGCTATCTCTGAAGTATGCTCGTTTTTCTTATAGTCTACAATGCAGGCCGTACTAAAGGTTGCCTGCAGAATTTTTGTATCATTAAAAAGCAAAGATACGTCTTCAATTTCATCCTGTGAAACTATAAACGGAACATAAACATATAAATTTTTGCTTGACTTAACGCCAAGTATACGAATTGCCAAATCTACATAGCTTTTGCTTTTTGGATTCAGCCAGTTATTGATATATACCGTGCTGGTGTCATCGCCATCAACCCAAATGGCCCAACCGTCATCGGCAAACTTTTTTTGTTTTTTAGACATTACTGGTGCTCCTTTTTATTTTTGGTTTTGTTCTATAGGGCATCTTACCATCGCATAATGCGTTACGGTGCTTTTGGGAATGATTTCTTCTTTCATCAAATCAAACCCGTAATGCATATAAAGCCCTACGTTTGACTTTTTATTTGTTTCCAAATAAGCCACCATGCGCTCATCGTCGCAAAACTGCAGCATAGGACGCATAAGTTTACTTGCAATACCTTTACCTTGCGCATCTTTTTTAATAGAAAGGTTGTATAAGTACCAATCGTAATTTTCGGTAAACTCTTTTTTTAAATTCATTGCATAGGTTTCATAGGTTAAAAGCCGGCCGATAATACCAAGTCCTGAGTGTAGTATAAGGCTAAGCCCGCCATTCATTAAAAACGGTAGGGTTTTGCTGCCCGTAAAACCAAATGGCAGCCAAACTGCAAAACCGTTAATTTCTTCGCTATCGGCGTAAATCACAGCATCTTCCGTCATTGTCTTAAGGGAGATTTGCATAATCAACTTAGAAGCTTTAGCATCGTATTGCCCTTTAGTGAACCAATTGTGTAATGGGTAGTCCTGATAGGCATCAGCCGCCACCTCGGCCAAGCGGTCGAGGTCGTTATTTTGTACAATATACAAACCCGCTTTTTCTATTGCTTTTTTTGCAAGTGGGATTTCTATTTTTCTAACTAATTTATCCATTATTTATTCCTTAAGTTTTTCTTTCCAAGTTTATCAAGTCCAAAGAACAAATAACCAACAAGAACAAATGCCACAGAAAGAATGCCAATCCACATAAGAACACCGGAAACACCTTGTGTATCAAGATTTACAAAAAAGTAAGGGTATATAAGTGGTGTGGTTGTAGTAGGAATTAGAACAGAAGCATCAAATTTCAAAATGATTGCCTGAACAAGAAGGAAGATTACGTATACAAGAGGAAATGCGATAGAGGCGATAGGATAATACCACTTGCACTTTTTACGTTCATAGAACAAGAACCAGTCGGCTATGTACATAATGGGAAGAACAACGTGGAAGCACAGACTGCCTATACGCCAGTTTGCCTGAGGGTCGCGGCCTTCTGCGCCGGCGAGCATAATGTTGAACACAAGAAAAGTAAGCAAAATGCCAAGCATTCCAATAAACTTCAAAATGGGAGTGGCCGAAACAAAACTATCTTCTTTTTTCTTTGCAGTTTGAATAAGTGCGGCAAGCATAACGCCAATGCAAAGGAAATTGCTGATGTTTGTGAAGTGAACGTAGAAATCCCAGCGAATAGTGTTAATGTTGTCGAAAATTCCAAGGCTTGCAACCAGACCCACAAATCCAAGGGTTACGTAGATGGTTTGATAGATTAACTGCGCTGTTCTGTTTTTAATCATAATTTTCTCCTTCTTTAATATTTTTTGTTTATTTCATTTTGCCTTAACAGCAAATTAAAACCTTAATATCCGATGCAATGCATATTGCCGTTTTACAATTTAAAAGTCTTATTCCTTTTCTATATCTCTTATACAAATAATTACAATAAACCTATTTTAACTTTTATATTATATTATATTATATAGGGTATGACAAACCTCTTACAAACCAACAAAAAAAGCCGTCAAATCGACGGCTTTTCCTGAGTTTGTTATTAAGTTTTTTTGCCAAATTAAACCACGTCGCTTACTGATTTTTGCTTGTTTGATTCGCTCTGCGCTTAATACGCAATCTCCATATAAAAAACGGAATATAAGTTGCGATTGGCAACAAGGCTCCCACAATACTAAATTGGGATTGAATCAGTATATTGTATACTCCGTGATAAACGATTGCGGTCGAGAGAAGACCAAAGGTTCCCACAGCAAACAGTTTGCGTTTTTTCTTGATAAACGATATACCAACGCCTACCAGCAACGTACACATACCGTGCATAAGCCCTGCTCCGAATGCGCGAATAATAGCGCTTAGCATTGTGAAATTCGGGTAATTGAGAAGATAGAAAGCATTTTCAAGAACGGCAAATCCGATACCGGTTGCCATCGATGCAGTAAAGAGCTTCTCCCTTTTGTCCGAAATAACGAGCGCATAATACAAAATAGGCAACGCCTTCAAAAGCTCTTCGCTTACCGGTGTTACGACTGCGGTGATGCTATACAGTTCCATGGACAGAGCCTTAGTAAGCAGTCCGTTGACTTCGGCCGCAAAAACCGAAACAAAGATTCCAATCAACATAAACGCAATCGGTAATCGTGCCTTCTTTTCCACTAGTAAAGTCATCAGCAGTATTGGAATAGAGACTGAAACAAACAACATATACATTATATTGTCCATTTATCCACTCCTTTCTTTGCGGCAACCATCGTGCAAATACAAAGAATGCCGAAAACAACTGAGGAAACCGCAAGCGGTACCATATAATAATAGTCCCACGCAGTTAAGCAAATGAGTTCAGAAAAGCAAAGGCATAAAGCAAGGATGTTATACGGCTTAATTGCTTTAATGAATCCAAAATCCATATCGGGAATAATGGCGTGTTTTAAGTTGAAATATACCGCAATCACCGCCGGCACCCAAACAAAAGCATAAACAGCCTTAGTTTGAATCGGCACGTCCTCTATAATACAATTAGGAATGTACAAAAGGGCCGCACAAATCGGTGCGAGCAAGGCAATATATCGACTCGGTTTCATTTTTGAAGAACCGTCGTCAACAATTCTATCCATTTGTCCATAGCTTGCCGTAATAAAAAACAAGAAAAATCCTATGCGACCGAGATAAGCCGGTGTGAATCCTTCTATAATTACGTCGCTTGTAAGGGATTGGCACAAATGATAGATACTCCCCAATGCGTGACTGCCCATTGCCATAGTAATCGTTTGTAAAAACAGAGGTTTTCCCTTTTTGAAAAAATGCTTTAGCCCATAAATAAGTGAAAATATGGTCGCAAAAATGGGAGCCAGCTCTGCAATCCCAACACAAAGAATTTCTACATCAATCATATGAATATTTTATTCATTCTCGTTTTCGTCTTTATTTTTCTTTTTACGCAAGAAAATAATAACTGCTGCTAAAATTGCCAGACCCGCAATGGCGCCAATAACAACCAGAGAACCATCATTAATCAGAGAGCCGAACAGGCGCTTGCCGCTCGTATTATCAATATTCAAAGCCAGTAGTTTAACCATTCCATCAAAATTCATCGTCGTTTTCTCCTTCGTTGTCTTATTCTGAAAACAAGGTGTAAAAACCCTGTTTCACACTAAGTATAATATTTAAGGTATGACAAACTTCTTACAAAAAAAGCCG
This sequence comes from Clostridia bacterium, assembly GCA_017381035.1. Taxonomy (GTDB): domain Bacteria; phylum Bacillota; class Clostridia; order Oscillospirales; family Acutalibacteraceae; genus SFWF01. Next base: position 5,105 of record JAFOCW010000007.1, read on the forward strand.
TCAAACTGACGGCTTTTTTATAAACAGACTTTATTTAGTTTTCTTTTCCCAAAGAAGTCCACAGGTTTTTTCTGCCCAACTGTACTGGGACATGTACTCGCCATGAAATTCGGGTTTTCCGGTTTTTAAATATTCGTAATAATCGCAGTCTAATTTTTCGGGATTAATGGAGTAGAAATAATTATTTCGCTCAAAAATCTTTTCCATACCCACCGCTTCAAGAGATTGGCGCAAATCACGGAATAATTGGTGAATATAATTATGATTCTTTTGCTCTTCGTCATTTTCCCAAAGCGCAACCCCTATTTCCGCAACCGTAACCCCGGCGCCATTCCTATCTACCAAAAAGGCAAACAATTCTTTGGTTTTTGAACGCTTGAAAGTGAGTTTTTCTCCCTTTGCAAAAACCTCAAAATTGCCGAAACATCTTACTGCAAGTGGCTTCTCTCTTTGGCGAACGCCTTTAATATTATCAATCTCCGCCTGCACGTCTTTGGCCGATATAGGTTTCATTAAATAACCGGATGCGTGCAGTTTAAAAGCCAGAATTGCGTATTCCTCGTAACCGGTGCAAAACACAATCTTGCAGTCAGGACAAACCCCTTTGATTTTTTCTGCAAGGGAAAGGCCACCCATGCCACGCATATTTATATCTAAAAAGGCAATATCGGCAGGGTTGCTTTTAATATAGTCGAGAGCCTCCTCGCAAGAGGTAAAATTCGCAACCGAAGTAATATCAGGGGACTCGTTAATTGCCTTTGTAAGCGCACCCAGCATCAAAGGTTCGTCGTCTACGGCTATTGCAATCATTTCTTTCGCTCCTTCGGTATTGTAATTAGTACTTTTGTACCCACTCCTTGTGTACTTTCAATGTCAAGCGTTCCTTCAACCATTACTTTAAGTCTATCACGTATGTTACGAATACCTATGTGTTCCTTCTCATCAAGTAGTTTGCTTGTATCAAATCCCACACCGTCATCTTCCACAGAAATACAGTAGTCCGTATTCGTCTCATAGGAGATTACTCGAATAGAGCCACCCTTTTGTAACTTCATAAGTCCGTGTTTAATAGCGTTTTCTACAATAGGCTGAACGGTAAGTGCAGGAATATGAAAATCGTCTGAATTCATTTCAAAGGAGAAGGTCATATCGGGAAAGCGCACGTTTTCAATACTGATATAATGGCGAACGTGCTCCATTTCTTGCGACATTAAAATTGGCTTTGGATTATCGAGTTCGCCAAAATTGCCACGCAAATATTTCGCGAAGTTATGAACGAGTTCTCCTGCCTTGCGAGGTTCTATATTGCAAAGCTGTTCAATGCTGCCAAGAGTATTATAAATAAAGTGCGGACGAATTTGACTCATCATAGTAGACACTCTGCTTTCGGTAAGCTGAGCATTTAATACGATTTTCTCGGTTTCCAAATCTTTTGCTAAAGCCACAGCGTTGATGCTGTTTGGTATAACTTTAAGCACCATTACCATAGCCACAACAAAGAAAATATAAAACACGTATTTAGACGCAAGTCCACCCTTCCATAATCCAAGGTGTGTCATAACAACATCAAAGCCGAAAGAAATTAGCGGCAAAATCGAGCCGATATAAAGCCAACGTTCTTTTCTTTTTGTAACAAAGAACTCTCGTATAAGGCAACCAAGCAGAACGATGTCTGCAAGCATTTGCGAAACGGCCCAATAAAGCCACAAATCGTAAAAAAATATGTCTGTTAATATAGGTAAAATAAAAAGCACTGCATCTATAAGTCCCAAAACGGCAACACAAATTGTTCCAATAGTTTTTGTGCCCTTTAGAAAATGCACAAGTGCCATCGAAAGAAACAGCATATAGAACATCATTGAGCAACCCAAAATAGTTGTATTCGATACAACGGATTCGCTCCAGAACGAAACACCGTCAGCACTATAAGACAGGTATGTACCGGCGAACAAAATTACGATGCCGAACAACCAAAGAATTTTACTGTTTTTAACATGTATAAGTGTTGAGAATAAAGCCGTTCCCAAAAACAGAAGAGAAACTATAACAAACAAAAGCCCAAAGTCTCTCTGCGATTCTCCTCGCTCAAGAATTCCTTTTTCAAAATCAAGACCGGACCACAAAGCCATATTAGAAAGCAATTCGTCAATTGCAGTTTCGTTTCCAAAACTATGGGGATTATGAATAAGAATCTCGATTGGCTCTTCGTTTCCGCTTGTTAAAGAATGGGCAGACCAATACGCACTACAAGCAGAATCTCCAAACAAAGGATTTTCTACATCCATTACGTAAGGTTCGTTTTTACCCTCATAGAAGGTCAAATTAATGTGATTTGTATATAACGCTATCGGCATATCATCGCTATAAATTCCAATATACTCGCCGTCAGGGGTAAGCAGATGGAAGTTTCCTCGCAGCGTTACGTCACCATTAGTGGACGGAATGTGATTTCCTTTTATTATCTTCTGCCACTGACCATCAGCTATACGATATTCGCCGTCAAAATATATCTGAGCAACCAACGCAGGCTTTGCTTGATTACTGGTTGCATTGCCGTGAAACAACAAAATAACGGCCGAAAGCAGTAATAATAGAACGCCCACAATCGTTAGTGTTGTAGTATTAAAAAAACGTGACCTATTTTCTTTTTCGCTCATCATCTCAACTCCTTTAAAAAAGTTTCGCTCGTTATACTTCTCGGTTCTGCGGCAGAACAATCTCCGCAACATCTCCAATATCACAATTCAGAGCTAAACAAATGCGAACAAGAACATCTTCATATCTCTATCAATGAGCAGTTTTCAAAGTTTTTATAACTTATCGCCATTTGCATTTAGTCTCTATTATTACGGTTTTAAAAACGTATTTATTTTATTTTATCATAAAAATGTTGCGCTTGCAATGTTTTGCGGCTTTTTAATCTTGAATAGCAAAATGGCGACAGAGAGACTTCTCTCTGTCGCCATTTTCGGTTAATTGTATTGTGGTTTATTATCTGTTATTGATAAGCTTTGTAAGCTCAACAGGGTCAACAATTTTGCCGTCTTTATAAACACGCATGTTGCCCGAAGCAATTTCGTCAATAAGAATTACTTCATCGTTGTTGAAACCAAATTCGAACTTAATGTCCCAAAGGTCAAGGCCAATAGACTTAAGGTCGTCGGCTACAATTTTTGTAATAGCAAGGGTCTGAGCCTTCATGCTTTCGAACATAGCGGGGGACATAATGCCAAGTGCGGCAAGACCTTCGCCTGTAACAAGGGGGTCGCCAAGAGCGTCGTTCTTGAAGGTGCATTCAACGTAGCCGCCTTCTAAAACGGTGCCGTCTTTAATATATTCGCCGTATCTGCGAATAAAACTACCGGTTGCAACCAAGCGGCAGATAACCTCAAGGCCGTGGCCGAAGGTTGTTGCGGGAAGAACTTCCATAGTTGCGTCTTCAACATTTGCAGAAACGTAGTGAGTCTTAATTCCTGCTTTTTTAAGAAGCTCGAAATAATGAATAGAAGAAATAAGGTTTGCTTTACCAATACCTTCAATGGTAAGGCCAACAGAGTTCTCGCCCGGGTCGAACACGCCGTCTTTACCGGTGCAGTCGTCCTTGAATTTGAGCATTACATTGCCGTTGTCAAGTGAATAAACGTCTTTAGTTTTGCCTTGGTATATAAGTTTCATATACTCATCGCTCCTTTAAAACTTAAAAATTACGTGAATCATTATATCACACTATTTACAAAAAATATAGTTTTTTTTATAAATTTATCTTATAAAATTTTTTGGTAATAATGGCTTACAGTTATAAAAAATGTATAAAATTCGGGTTTTACACGTAATCTATAACCTCAACAACACCGCTTGAATGATAAAGTGAAGGGGTAACCAAAATGGAGTAGCCGCTGCCCGAAGGGCATGTCCATTCCACCATACTTTTACGGGGAACAGCGCAGGATGCCAGAAGCATCATAATTGCGCCACCGTGCATAATGACAGCGGCGTGTTCAGCTCCTTTTGACATCATATCACGTACAATTTCGTTAAGGCCTACGCAAAGACGTTTTGCAAAAGCGGTGTTGTCTTCTCCGTTCGGTGCCGCAGTTATTCTTCCGGCAGCCCAGTCGGCATAAGCCGGCATAAGCTCAAGCTCGTTTGCTGTTTTGCCTTCGAAGTCGCCAAAATCAATTTCCCTTAAATTGTCAACAAGCTGAATGTCTTTTTCGGGGTATAAAATAGCCGCCGACTGTTTGCACCGAAGTAAAGGGCTTGAATAAACCAAGTCAACACGCGGGTAGTCGGTTTCTTCCTTTAACCTTTTAAGCTCGGACACGCCTGCGGCCGCTAAAGGAAGGTCGGTTGAGCCGATATACTGTTGTTTAAGGTTGCCTTCGGTAAGCCCGTGGCGAATAAGATGAATTTTAAATGTCTTCATAAATAACTCCTAAAAGGGTGGAAATTATTGTGTTCGAAACAAGCATTCCACGGTCGGTCAGGATTATGCTGTGGTTGTCTACGCAACATAGCCCGTGCTTTTCAAGGTTTTTTGCCTTATCTATAAGCCTACGGTCTATTGGCTTTTTAAATTTGTTTTCAAAGTCCTTAAAGTTAAGACCCCATGAAAGGCGAAGCCTTAGCATAATATATTCGGCTTCATCGCCGCCCAAACTGTCGAACACCGTTTTTGCTTCGTTTATAAAGGCCGAAATATTACGCTCGTAATAAAACCGTTTTCCTTCAAAAAAAGAGTGGGCCGACGGGCCAATGCCAATATATTCTTCTTGTAGCCAATAGCGAGTATTGTGTCGGCTCATTAGTCCTTTTTTTGCGAAATTTGAAATTTCGTAGTGCTCGTACCCTGCGGCTTTAAGCACACCGCACAGCTGCATATACTGTTCGGCGGTTTTGTCGTCGTCGGGAATATTTATTTTCATTTTGTCAAATGGTGTGCCTTCTTCTACCTTTAAAATATAGGCCGAAATATGTTCGGTTTCAAGGGCTAAAATACCGTCAATGCTTTTTTGAAGGGTGTCGGAATTGCTTTCGGGCAGACCTATCATAATATCGGCTGAAATATTTTTAATGCCGGCCTTTCTTGCCGCAGTTACTGCCGCACCGGCATCGTCTGCGGTGTGGCGACGTCCAAGGGTGCAAAGCTCGTTTTCAAGGCAGGACTGCACACCTATAGAAACTCTGTTTACCCCAAGCCTTGCGGCAAAATTTAAAAACTCTGCCACCTTATCGCCGGGGTTTATTTCTACCGTTATTTCGGCATCCTTTGTCAGCGAAAAGTTTTTTCTTACCGCACTAAAAATAGCCGTAAGCTCTGCTTCGCTTAAAAGGGAAGGGGTGCCGCCACCAATATACATAGTGTCAATGGGGCGAGCAGTACGCTCACCCCATTTTTTAATTTCTGAACACAGACTTTCTATATACCTATTTTTAATGTCTTCGGTTGGAACAACCGAATAAAAGTCGCAGTAATTGCACTTTTTTTGACAAAAAGGTATGTGAATATAAAGCCCTAAACTGTTATTAGTCAAGGATTTCTCCGATACAGCTTCCGGGAATAGCGGCAGCATTAGCTTCGTCGGTATCGAGGTGCATTGCAAGAGCATAGCTGTCGGAAACTCTGGCTACAACGTCGCCGAAAACAAGTGCGCGGCCTTCGGTAGGAATTTTAACCGATACAATCTGAGAATCGGTAATGCCGTACTTTTCTGCATCGGCAGTGGTCATGTGAATATGACGCTTAGCGGCAATAACGCCTTCGGTAAGTTCAACTTCGCCTGCAGGGCCGATAAGCTTGCAAGCGCCGCTTCCTGCAACGTCGCCCGACTCACGAATGGGGGCCTTAACACCAATAGAACGAGCATCGGTTAAAGAAATTTCAACCTGGGTTGCTTTGCGGCAGGGACCTAAAATAGAAACACCTGCAAGTTCTTTCTTGGGGCCAACAACTGTAACACGTTCTTCACAAGCGAACTGACCGGGCTGAGAAAGGTCTTTTTTAGGGGTGAGCTTGTAACCCTTACCGAAAAGGATTTCAAGGTGTTCTTCGCTAACGTGCACGTGGCGCGCAGAAATTTCAACTAATACTTCTTTTTTCATAATTTATTCTCCTTATTTGGTTTATATGTTAATTGTACACAAGTTTTACCAATATTTCAAGAGTTTTAGCAAAAAATAAACGGACGGTTTTGCCGTCCGTTTAAACTTTATTAAGCTTCGCTGATAGCCTCTACGGGACAACCTGCTGCACAAGCGCCGCAATCGATGCACTTATCGGGGTCGATAACGAATTGGTCTGCACCTTCGCTGATAGCTTCAACGGGGCAACCTGCTGCACAAGCACCACAGCTGATGCAAGCGTCGGAAATTTTGTATGCCATTTAAATACACCTCCTTAGTGTCTGAATTCATTTTAACATATACCTGCGAAATTGCAAGTAAAAAATTGTAAAATGTGTCGGAAAGTTATTCCTAGCTGTCTGCCGCTTCTTCGGCAACCGGTTTTTTGTTTTTGCCGCGCGAAAGAAGCTTAACTTCGCTTCTGTGTATTTTAATGGGTGCGGCATCTTCGCCAATTCTTACGTATAAAATTCCGGTAAGCGGATTTTCGTCTACAACCACGCCGTTGCCACCGGATGTTTTAACCAATGAACCAACGGGGGGAGTAATAGAATTTAAATATTCATAAGCTTCTTGCTCATATTTAAGGCAACACATAAGTCTGCCACAACTGCCCGAAATTTTTGTTGGGTTAAGCGAAAGGCCCTGTTCCTTAGCCATTTTAATTGAAACCGGCTGGAAATCGTCAAGGAAACGTGCACAGCAGAAGGGCTGACCGCAAATTCCAAGACCGCCAAGCATTTTGGCTTCATCACGAACGCCAATTTGGCGAAGCTCAATTCTTGTGTGAAGGCTTGCGGCTAAATCTTTTACAAGCTCACGGAAGTCAACCCTGCCGTCGCTTGTAAAATAGAATAAAACCTTGGTGCCGTCGAAGGTGTATTCGGCATCTACAAGCTTCATATCAAGGCCACGCTCAAGCACTTTCTTTTCGCAAAGTGTAAAGGCATCGGCCGCTTTTTTGCGGTTTTCTTCTACCTTTCTTTTGTCAATAGCATCGGCAAGACGTAAAACCTTTTTAAGCGGCTTTACAATGCTTGCGTCTTCAACAGCCTTAACGGCTTCGCTAACGGTGGCACATTCAATACCTTTTGATGTTTCAACAACAACAAGGTCGCCCACCTTGGCATTAATGCCTGCAGGGTCGAAGAAGTATGCTCTTCCGTCGGGTTTAAATTTAACAGAGATTACCTCGGTCATAAATTCCTCTTTCTTCATTTATTTGTTCTTTATGGCAGAAAACTTGGAAGTTAGCGCCGTAAAAAACAAACTCAGATTTATATTAGTGGTAAGTGTTGGTACAAGCTCGCACAAAGCATCGTACATACGTGTATATTCTCTTGCGGTTTCCGATAAATTCTTAGCGTTCTTAACCTTGTTTATAAGAATTTCCGAAAGTTCTTCGGTAAACTTAAGGGTTTCGCCACGGTTGTTTTCAAGGGTAACGGTGCTAAGCATTGCCGAAAGGGGAGAAGAACCCTCAACCGCATCGAAAAAATCGTGTGCAACGGCACGGCCGATACTTTCTTTCTTTTCTTCCAAACGAAGTATAGCCTTGCCAATATTGTTTTTTTCTTCAATAAGAAGCTTTTCGGCCGTTTCTTTATCTATATTTCTGTTTAAAACAAGATAATCGGTTGCTTCTTTAAGGGTGGGCGGAAAAAGTGAAAGCACAAGACAACGTGAAACCACAGTTTCCAAAAGGGCTTCGGTCGAAGGTGTTATAAGAATAAACACAACGTCGCTCGGCGGCTCTTCAAGCACCTTTAAAAGCTTGTTTTGCGAAGCAGGGTTCATTGTGTTGGCCTGTTCAATTATAAAAACTCTGCGTTTTGCGGTGTGTGCCGAATGGTAAGCAATAGAGCGCAGTTTTTCAATTTGGTCCTTGGTTATAGACGCTTTTTTTTCTTCGGTTGTAACAACCTCAATGTCGGGGTGGCTACCTATTTCGGCAAGGTGGCAGTTTCGGCAAACGCCGCAGGGTCTTGCTTCTTCGTCGCAGACCGACGCCTTGGCAATATAGCGTGAAAGCGTGCGTTTACCTGTGCCCAAATCGCCTTCAATTATAATAGCGTGGGGCAAACGCTCTTGTGAAATAAGTGAGGTTAGAGAATCTTTAATTCGTTTGTTAGCAACAAGCGGAAACATCATAGTACGAAACCAACTTTTTTCATTGCCTTTGAAAGTGTTCTGCGTGCAACGTAGTCGGCCTTCATGGCGCCTTCACGGTAAAGGACTTCAAGTGCCGCTTTGTCTTTAATAATGGCTTCGTAGCGCTCACGTATAGGACGGAGTTCTTCAACAACGGCTTCGCCAACCGCCATTTTAAAGTCGCCGTAGCCCTTGCCTTCAAATTCGGCAGTAATTTGCTCGGCCGTTTTACCGGTTACGGCAGAATAAATACCAATAAGGTTATTAATGCCGTGCTTTTCTTCGCCAATGCAAACTCTGGCTTCGCTGTCGGTAACGGCACGCTTGAACTTTCTCATAATAGCATCGGGGTCGTCGAGAATGGCTACCCAAGCATTAAGATTTTCGTCGGATTTCGACATCTTTTTGGTTGGGTCCTGAAGCGACATAACCCTTGCGCCTATTTTGGGAATATACGGGTCGGGCACAGTGAATACGTCGCCGTAAATTCCGTTAAAGCGCTCGGCAATATCGCGGGCAATTTCAAGGTGCTGTTTCTGGTCGGCACCAACCGGTACAAAATCGGGCTTGTAAAGTAAAATATCTGCCGCCATAAGCACGGGGTAAGAGAAAAGACCAACGTTAACGTTGTCGGCGTGCTTTGCCGATTTGTCTTTAAACTGTGTCATTCTTGACATTTCGCCGAATTGTGTGTAGCAGGAAAGAAGCCAGGAAAGCTGGCTGTGTGCCGCAACGTGCGACTGAATGAAGAGTGTAGATTTATCGGGGTCAAGACCAAGTGCTAACATAAGGGCATAGGTCGAATAGATTTGTTGTCTGAGCTTGGCAGGCTCTTGACGCACGGTTATAGCGTGAAGGTCGGCAACCGCAAAGGTGCAGTCGAACTCTTCTTGCATATTCAGCCAGTTCTTAAGGGCGCCCAAATAATTGCCCAAGGTAAGCATGCCGCTGGGCTGAATACAACTTAAAACTTTCTTTTTTGCCATTTCTTCCATATATAAAACCTCAAGATTAAATTTATACAGATTACATTATACTACAATTGCTCGCCGACGGCAAGCATTAAATTCAGTATAAATAATATATTCCTTTTTATCAAAATTTGTTGATATGTGGAAGAAAATTTGATATAATAAAACAAATTATATGCTAAGGAGAGTTAAAATGGTAAAAGTAGTACTACTTGCACACACTCCAAACCCCGAAAGCACGGTTGCCGCTGCGGCAAAGCTTTGCTATTCGGCATCTACAATTGAAGGCATTCGTGATGGCCTTACCCCCGAAAAAACGGCATCCTTTGTTGAAATGCTTGCCGAAATCGGCCACGAAAGCCCAATAGAGCACGTTTCCTTCACCTTCGGTGTAGAAGGTATTTCCCGTGCCTGCTCGCATCAGCTTGTGCGCCACAGAATAGCGTCCTATTCACAAAAGAGTCAGCGCTACGTTAACGAAGACAGCTTCGAATACGTAATACCCCCCGAGGTTGAAAAAATACCCGAGGCAAAAGAAGAATTCATACGTCAAATGAAGGCAATAGACGAAGGCTATAAGCAGTTGGCAAGCCTTCTTACTGTCAAGCACACCGAAGCCTTTATGGCCGAAGGGCTCGACGAAAAAACCGCACTTCAAAAGGCCAAGAAAAAGGCTATTGAAGATGCACGCTTTTTACTTCCCAACGCTTGCGAAACAAAAATTGTTGTTACAATGAACGCAAGAAGTCTTATGAATTTCTTCCGCCACCGTTGTTGCAACCGTGCACAGTGGGAAATTAAAGAGGTTGCCGACCAAATGTTAAAATTAGTGCTTGAAGTAGCACCCAACCTTTTCAAAAATGCAGGTCCTTCCTGCATATCGGGCGGTTGTCCCGAAGGCAAAATGACCTGCGGCAAAATAAAAGAAGTTCGTGAATTTTACAAGGGAATGAAATAATTATGGGAAAACTAATTGTTATAGAAGGCTTAGACGGAAGCGGAAAGTCAACCCAGCTTGAGCTTTTACCCAAAAACCTTAAAGAAAAGGGCATAACCAGCAGAAGCGTTTCCTTCCCCTGCTACGAAGACGATTCTTCGGCGCTTATAAAAATGTATCTTGCAGGTCAGTTCGGTTCGGCACCGGGCGACGTAAATGCCTATGCGGCATCCTGCTTTTACGCCTGCGACCGCTATGCTTCCTTTAAAAAAGACTGGGGCGAGTTTTACACCGACGGCGGAATAATTGTTTCGGGCCGTTACACCACTTCAAATGCAGTGCATCAGTGCTCCAAACTTCCAAAAGAGCAGTGGCCCGCCTTTCTTTCCTGGCTTTACGACTTTGAATACCAAAAGCTCGGCATACCAAAGCCCGATAAGGTTATTTTCCTTGATATGCCAACCGAAGTTTCCCAAAAATTGCTCGATAACCGTTACCAAAGCGACGGCGGCCATAAAGATATTCACGAAAAGGACGTTGAATATTTAAACCGTTGCCGCGAAGCCGCAATATTTACGGCCGAATATTCGGGTTGGGTTAAAATTTCCTGCGCAAAAGACGGGGACCCAAGAAGCATTGAAGATATTGCCGCCGACGTTTTGGCAGAAACTCTTACAGTTTTGTAATAAGGAGTAAAATATGATTTATGTGTTTTTAGCCGACGGTTTCGAAGAAGCCGAAGCATTAGTTACAGTTGACATCCTTCGCCGTGCAGGCAAAAAGGTTACCTGTGTCGGCATAGATAAAAAAGAAATAGTTGGCGCCCACGGCATCAAAATTACTGCCGATATTAAAACGGGCGAATTTGCCCCGGTAGATTTTGAAGGTATCGTTTTACCCGGCGGAATGCCTGGTACTAAAAATCTTATGGCAAATGCAACCGTGTGCAATGCCGCAAAAACCGCCTATAAAAAGGGCAAGCTTGTTGGCGCAATTTGTGCCGCACCCGCTATACTCGGCAATCTTGGCATACTTAAGGGCAAGGCCGCAACCTGTTACCCCGGTTTTGAAGACCAGCTTCTTGGTGCTCGCTACGTAAATGCGCCCACCGTTACCGACGGCAACGTTATAACTGCAAGGGGAGCAGGCGCGGTTTTTGAATTTGGCTTCGCCTTGGTAGATTTCCTTGAAGGAAGCCGTGAACTGTCAAACGAATTAAGGGAGAGCATGCAATGCGCCCGATAGATATACGTGGTTATAAGCAAGACCTGCGTGCACGCTCTAAAGAGCGCAGACGTAATATGGACAAGGCCGATAAAGCCTTGCTCGATAAGCAAATTGCCAACAACGTGCGCCGTCTTAAAGAGTACCGTCCTTCTAAAACCTTGCTTATTTATATGTCAACCCCAATAGAAATAGATACTGTAGAAATAATAAAAACCGCCTGGGCCGACGGTAAACGTGTGGCCGTTCCCCGTTGCATACCGGGAACAAGAGATATGGAGTTTCACTATATCGAAAGCCTTGAAGAACTGTCGGTCGGAAGCTTTTCGGTTTTAGAGCCGGACCCGAGCCTTCCCATTGTAACCGATTTTTCGGGTTGTCTTATGATAGTGCCGGGTATGCACTTCGATATGAAGGGTTACCGCATAGGCTATGGCAAGGGCTATTACGACAGATATATGGTGCGCTTTACGGGTATTTCGGCAGGGCTTTGCTATTCGGGCGAACTAAAGCCGTTTTTGTACCACGGAAAATACGACCGCCACGTTGATATAGTAGTAACCGATAAAAGAATTAAAACCTGTAGCAAATAGGTGATTTTATGAAGCTTAAAAAAATACTTTTAATTTTTCTGGCGCTCTTAGCCGTTATGGCTATCGCCGTTGGAATAATTGCGGCAACCGCCGTGTCAGATTATAAAGGAACCGCAAGAAACGGGGAACTTTGCACAATAACAATACCCGAAGGCTCTTCTGCGGCTACCGTTGCCAACATTCTGCAAGAAGGCGGCGCAATAAATAGTGCGCTCTATTTCAGAATTTATTCAAGGCTTGCAGGCACCGAAGCCGATTACCGTTACGGAAGTTACGAGTTTAAAAACAATATTGGCTTCGAAAAAATTGCCGAAGTGCTGTCTACCCAAGGCGCAAAGCTAAGCACCGTTACGGTTACAATACCCGAAGGCAGCTGCCTTCACGATTACACCAAAAACGTTAATAAAAAAGACGTAACCGTAATAGGAATTGCAAGTCTGCTTAAAAAGGCAGGCGTATGCAAAACCGAAGACTTTTTTGCCGCTTTAGATGAAGTTGATTTTTCTTCAAAACTGTTAAACAGTATAGATAAGGAAAACACATATTATGCACTGGAAGGTTATCTGTTTGCCGATACTTACGAATTCTATTTCTGCGGCTGTACCGAATGTTTGGCAGAAGGCGGAACACAGAAAACTTGTGAATCTAAGGAATGTGCTAAAAAAGCCGTTGCCCGTATGATAGCAAGAACCGAAGAAGTTATTACCGACGAAATGATAGCCAATGCCGAAAAAATGGGTTACTCCATTCACGAAATGCTGACCTTAGCATCTATTATTCAGCTTGAATCGGGAATAGATACGGGTGAAATGGCTAACGTTTCGGCCGTTTTCCACAACCGTTTAAAAAATCCGGGTGGTTTTCCAAAGCTTGGCTCTTCGCCTACAATTTATTACGATAAAACTATGAATGGCGACGGCAGATACGATACGCAAAACGTTGCAAACGGTCTGCCACCGGGACCTGTTTGTTCTTCGGGCGAAGCGGCTATAAAAGCGGCTTTCTTACCTACCGAAAACTTTAATTACACCTACTTTGTTACCGATAGCGACGGTAAATTCTATTACAACTCCACCGCGTCGGGACATAGCAGCACTATTAAAAAACTTCAAAATCAAGGTAAATGGATATATGAATTCTATTAATAAAACACTTCCTGAACTGCTTTGCCCTGCAGGCGACCTTACAAGGCTTAAAACGGCGGTAGATTTCGGCGCCGATGCAGTATATATTGCGGGTGAAGAGTTCGGTATGCGCACCGCCGCATCCAACTTTGGCGAATCTGATATGCGTGAAGGCATTAAATATGCCCACGACCACGGCGTAAAGGTGCACGTTGCTTGCAACACACTCCCCCATAACGACGAAATTTGCAGAATACCTGCCTTTTTAGAGCTTGTGCAAGATGCCGGCGCCGATGCAGTAATTGCGGCCGACCTTGGCACAATAGGTATGGTTAAAAAATATGCCCCTAAGTGCGAGCTTCACGTATCGGTGCAGTCGGGCATTGTTAATTACGAAACGGCCAATGCGTTTTACAATTTAGGCGCCAACCGTGTAGTAACTGCAAGGGAATTATCTCTTGCTGAAATTGCCGAAATCAGAGCAAAAACCCCTAAAGATTTAATGATAGAGTGCTTTGCGCACGGCGCAATGTGTGTTTCTTTTTCGGCAAGATGTTTGCTATCTTCCTATATGACGGGCAGAGACGCCAACAGGGGCGACTGCGCTCAGCCTTGCCGTTGGTCGTATTCTCTTGTTGAACAAAACAGAGAGGGTCAGCACTTCGATATTACCGAAACCGATAAGGGCACCTATATTCTTAACGCTAACGATTTATGTATGGCAGAGCACCTGCAGGAAATGATGGATGCAGGTATAGGTAGCTTAAAAATCGAAGGCAGAGCAAAATCGCAATACTACGTTGCGGTAACTGCAAATGCCTACCGTGGCGCACTCGATAGTCTAAAGGGTGCAAACGGCGGTTGGCAGTTGCCCGCTTGGGTTAGCGAAGAGCTTAATAAAATAAGTCATCGCACCTACTCAACAGGCTTTTACTACGGCCGACCCGAAAATGCACAAACCTATTCCCATGCAGGCTACGTAAGAGATTACGCCGTAGCCGCAACGGTAGACGGCTATGAAGACGGCAAAATTATTGCCACCCTTAAAAATAAGTTCTGGCGTGGTCAGGAGCTCGACTGCTTAGAGCCTATGTCGGCTCCCTTTACAGTTAAGGCAGACGAACTTTTCGACGGCGATAATAACCCAATTGAAAACGCACCCCACCCAATGATGCAAATTAAAATTCCTTATCATCGTCCCGTTAAGGTCGGCTCAATGCTTCGTATGAAATGTGATTAATTAAAACCTTCCGTGTCTAAAATAGATACGGGAGGTTTTTTGTTATGACTGTATCTTATAAAAGGGTAGCGGCCTGCTATTTTTTGGTGGTAATACTTTTGTTTATTTGCGCCTTCAGGGTCTTTTCGGTTATGAATAAAGAAAGTTATAAGCAAACGGCCGAGCAAACAAGCCGCCGAACAGTAAACCTTGAATATAGCCGTGGTACTATTTTCGACTGTAATATGGAACCAATAACTAATGCAAAAGAAATATATAACGTTATAATTTTTAATAAGCCTACCGCCGTAGCCGCACTTTATAAGCATTTTACGGGCAGTGAAATTGAAAAAATAATAAATGAATTAAACAGTGTGGGGTTTGCGGTAAGAAAAAGCTCAAGGGAAATTTCGGCCGAAGGTATTTACTGTGTAAAAGGGTATGCTTACGCCGACGACGGCCTTCTTGCTAAGCATATAATCGGTTATACCGATGAGCAAGGCAAAGGGCTTTGCGGAATAGAAGCATCTTTTAACGACTTGCTTTTTTGCCCCGACCAAAATAAAATCACCTTCAGCATAAACGGGCAGGGCGGAATAATTTCGGGCTATAAACCCGAAATTGTTTATAATAGTGAAATACAAAAAAGCGGAGTTAAAATTACGGTAGATAAGGGGCTTCAACGTATTGCCGAGCAGGAAGCTATGAAAATTAAAAGCGGAGCGGTAGTTATTTGCGAAATAGAAACGGGCAAAATAAGAGCCCTTGTAAGCCGCCCCGACTATAAGCTAACCGACCTTGCATCTGCCGTTAGCGATAAGAATGAGCCCCTTTTAAACCGAACCCTTTGCAACTATAACGTAGGCTCGGTGTTTAAACCCTTAATTGCGGCAGTAGGACTTGAAAGCGGTACCGAATTTACCGAAGACTGCAAGGGCTATACAAATATCGACGGGCTTAATTTCACCTGCCACAATTTAGGCGGACACGGTGAAATGAACCTGAAAGATGCCATTAAAAATTCCTGCAACTCCTACTTTTATAATTTTGTACAACTGCTTGACGCAAATAAAGTACTAAGCGTAGCGCAAAATGCAGGAATAAACAGTAGGGTAATATTCGGCGAAGGCCTTTCTACCGCAAAGGGTAGCTTCGGCAGTATTGCCGAGCGCGCTCCTACAAGAAGGGAGCTTGCAAACCTTTCAATAGGGCAGGGCGAACTTTTAACTTCGCCAATTGCCATTACAAATTTATATATGGCCATAGCGTCGGACGGCTCTTACCGAATGCCATCACTAATAGAAGGTGTGGTAGAAGACGGAAAACTCAAAGAAAAAAGTCCGTTGCCTGCGGCTACAAGACTTTTTTCAAGCGGCACGGCCGCAACACTTCGGCAGTATCTTGCCGCAGTTTTGGAAGAGGACGGAACGGGCAAAAATGCGCGTCCCCTTTTAGTAGAAGCCGCAGGTAAAACGGGTACTGCCCAAACGGGTGTTGTAAAGAACGGCAAAAAGGTAACTAATTCTTGGTTTTGCGGTTTTTTCCCACTTGATAAGCCAAAATATGCGGTAACCGTACTGTCGGAAAACGCACAAGGCGGCTGCGGCGATATTTTTGCCGCAATAGCCGACGGTATAACTGAATATGAAATTAAAAATGGCGGCAATTGACTTGCCGCCGTCTTTTTGTTAAAATATAAATAAATAATAAAGTTTTAAGGGGAAACAGTATGCCAAGTTTTGAAATTGAACATAAATTTCTAATAAAAAAGCCAAGCGAAGATATGCTTTTGTCGCTCCATAACATACGTGTTTTAAATATTTCTCAAACCTATACAACCCTTGGCGCCAGAGCCAGAAAAA
>JAFOCW010000008.1 GCA_017381035.1 Clostridia bacterium
GTCGTCAACCTTATAGTTGTTCTGGAAAATGGTCCAGGGATTTTCATCTTCCTTCTTGTAGCCAAGAGAAATCTTTCTTTTTTCCTTGTCTACTGCCTTAACGAAAACTTCAACAGTATCGCCAACAAGAACTACTTCGGAAGGATTCTTAATTCTTTGCCAGGAAAGTTCGGTAATATGAATCATACCGTCAACACCGCCAAGGTCTACGAATGCACCGTAGCCGGTTAAAGACTTAACGGTACCGGTGAACTTGTCGCCAACGTTGATTTCTTCCCAGAATTTAGCCATTTCTTCTTTTCTTTGTTCACGAAGAATGGAACGAATAGAACCGATAACTCTTCTTCTGCGGCCGATTTCAATAATGCGGAAGTTAACTTCCTGACCCTTGAGTTCTTCTAAAGAGTCGTTTCTTGAAAGTGTAGCCTGAGATGCAGGAATAAATACGCGAATGCCGTTAGTTAAAACAACTACGCCGCCCTTAACAACCTCGGAAACGGTGCCGGTAAGGATTTCATTGTTTTCTTTAGCTTCAACAACCTTGTCCCAACCTGCAATTGCATCGTAACGACGCTTGGAAAGCATTGCAGTACCTTCCATATCGTCTGTGCGCATAATGATAAGGTTAAGTTCATCGCCAACCTTAACTTCCTTGGTTAAATCAACATTACGGTCGTATGAATATTCATCGGCGCTTACATAGCCTGTAAGACCTCTGTTATAATCAACTAAAATTTCCGACGGGGTAACCTGTACGACTACGCCCTTAACTTTTTTGTCGGAATTAAGGCTGTCGAGAGATGCCTCAAAAGCCTCTTCGTCTGTCATTTCCTCGAAAGATTTTTGAACAACTTCTGCTGCTTCGGCTTGTTCTTCTACCGGATTTAAGATTTCTGTCATGGTTTTAATAGCCTCCTTAATAATTGCCGCCGGAGTTGATGCACCGGCAACCACACCCACGCTTTTAGCCCCTTCAAAAAATTCGGCTTTAAGTTCGTTTGCAGTTTCGATAAGCAGTGTTTTTTCACAGTTTACCTTGCAAACGTCATAAAGTTTTTTTGTATTGGAACTATGCTGGCCGCCGATAACAACCATTGCATCGTTTACAAGTGATAAACGGTGCGCTTCGGACTGGCGCATAGATGTAGCGTTACATATTGTACCAAAAATACTTGCATTTGTACAGTATTTTTTTAATATTTTTTCGCATTTCGACCAAATTTTTTCATTAAAAGTGGTTTGAGCAACCACCGAAACCCGCTCTTCCTTCAAATTTGGTTGCTCCTTAAGCAGTTCAGAAAGCGAACTTTCATCTTCAAAAACAAATACAGGTCCGCTTGCATGCCCGATTATGCCTATAACCTCTTTATGCTTTGCATCGCCTGCGATAAGCACGGTTTGACCGTTTGCCGATGCTTCTTTTACAATTTTGTGAATTTTTGCCACAAAAGGACAGGTAGCATCTACGGTTTTTACGCCTAATGTTTCTGCATTGTTCATAACAGCTTCGGGCACACCGTGAGAACGTATTACAAGAATTTCGTCGTCTTTAACTTCACTTGCATCTTCTACCACACGCACACCTTTTTTCTCCAAATCGGCAACAAGCTGAGCGTTATGAATGATGGGACCGAGCGTGCAGACCTTTTGACCTTGCTCGCAAAGGTCGTAAACCATATCTACCGCACGCTTTACACCAAAGCAAAAGCCCGCGGTTTCGGCTAAGGTAATTTTCAATGTTTCATCTCCCAAAGCTTAGTAATTTCATTTGTAACTGTATCTACAATATTTTTCATATTGGCACGTGGGGTAAGCTCGTCGTTAACAAGAGTGTTGTACTCCATAAGCTTGCCTATACGAATGGTTGTTTTCTTGAAAAAGTTATATTTTCCTTCACGGTATATGCTTACGGGCAGTATGTTGGCCTTTGTGTCCATAGCAATATATGCCACACCCGATTTCGCTTTATGGGGCGGACCCGACGGGTGCCTTGTACCTTCGGGGTAAATACCAAGTATTTTTCCGTCGTTAATAAGCTGTTCTGCCTTGTTTATTGCGGTCATATCTCCTTTACCCCTGTTAACCGCAAAAGCACCAAGAGCATTTAATACAACACGAAACAGACCAACCTTAAAAAGCTCTGCCTTAGCCATAAAGTGAATTTGTCTGTTAAAAAAGGCAACCTTGAAAAAAGGGTCGGTCATTGAAGTATGATTACAGCATAAAATAAAGGCATCTTTTTGGGGAATATTTTCCTTACCAATTACCTTTACCGGCTGAAAAACCATAAAAAACGGATATATTACCGTCTTTGCAAAACGATAAAAAGGCTTCATTATTTTGAAATTCCTTCCCTTGCAATTTTTATAAGAAGTTCTAAAGATTCTTCGAAGCTTAGGTTTGTTGTGTCGGCAAGCACTGCATCGTCGGCCTGCTTTAATGGTGCTATGGGTCTATTGGAATCGTTATAATCGCGGACCTTCATATCTTCAAGCACTTCATCGAAGTTTACTTCTTGTCCTTTTTCAATAAGTTCTTTATATCGGCGCTCGGCTCTTACCTTAACATCTGCCGTAAGGAAGATTTTAACCTGGGCGTTTGGAAGAATAACGGTACCTATATCTCGGCCGTCCATAACAACGTTATTCTTTTCGGCAAGTCTTCTTTGCATACCAAGCAAGAACTCACGTACAACCGGTTTTGCCGAAACGGCAGAAGCCATCATGGAAGCTTCGGGCGTTCTGATATCGTCGGACACGTCTTCGCCGTCTAAGAATACTCTTTGTGCGCCGTCAATAAAGCGAATGTCAAGCATTGTATCTTCAAGAATGGTATCAATATCACCTTCAAGTGCGGTATTAAAACCAAGACGCAAAAACTTAAGTCCTACCGCACGGTAAAGAGCGCCGGTATCTACGTATATGTAAGAAAGTTCCTTTGCAAGAAGTTTTGAAAGCGAGCTTTTACCTGCACCTGCAGGTCCGTCAATTGCAATATTAATCATACTTGTTCTCCTCTAAACTGATATTCCGGCAAGGTAACCGGTTGAAAATGCCGCTTGCAGATTAAAGCCTCCAGTGAAGCAATCTACATCTATTATTTCACCTGCAAAATAAAGCCTTTCAATTATTTTGGACTGCATTGTTGCAGGGTCAATTTCCTTGAGTTTTATGCCGCCCGAAGTTATAACCGCTTCTTCTATGGGGCGAAGGCGCAAAACCGAAAGCTTGGTTTCTTTAATTTCTGTAACGAGCTTTGCTCTTTCTTCCCTTGTTAAGCTGTTAACCTTTTTTCTTGGGTCAATTCCCGTGTTTTGAACAACCACCGAAATAAGTCTTTTGGGAAGAAGCTCGTCGAGCGAATTTATAAAATCTTTATTTGCTCCTGCCGCAAAATCACGTAGTATTCTTTTATCGAGCGTATCGGTATCGAGCGCAGGCTTTAAATCGAGCTTAAAGCTATAAAGCTCAGGCTCTTTGTCGATGTAAGCCGAAGCCGAAAGCACAAGTGGTCCGGTTATGCCGAAATCGGTAAACATCATTTCGCCAAGTTCTGAAAAAACGGGCTTTTTCTTACCTTCAACATAAAGGGAAAGCTTAACGTTTTTAAGCGAAAGGCCGCAAAGCCTTGTGCAGAAATTTTCTTTTATCATAACGGGTACAAGCGATGCTCTTAAAGGGGTTACGGTATGGCCTAATTCGGTAGCAAATTTATAACCGTCGCCCGTAGAGCCTGTTACGGGGTAGGACATTCCGCCCGTAGCTAATATAACACTGTCAAAAAAGTGGGTTTGTCCGTTTTGAAGTGTTACGCTTCTTACCTGCCCTTCTTCCGCACCAATGCTTGAAACTGATGCATTAACAAGCTTTACGTCATATTTATTTATTGCCCTTACCAGTCCGTCTACAATATCTACCGCTTTATCGGACACGGGGAAAACACGGTTTCCGCGCTCGGTTTTAAGGGGTACGCCCATATCTTCGAAAAACTGCATTGTATCGGCCGCGGAAAAGACCGAATAGGCCGAATGCATAAACCTTGCGCCGTGTGGTGTGTTTTGCATAAATGTATCTTTATCGCAATTATTTGTAACGTTGCATCTTCCCTTGCCCGTTATCATAACCTTACGGGCAGGACGTGCGTTTTTTTCGAACACCGTTACGTCGTTACCGTTTTTTGCCGCAGCAAAAGCAGCCATTAAGCCTGCTGCACCTGCGCCGATAACGGCTATTTTTTTCTTCATACCATAACTCCGAAAATTATTTTACTTTAAATATTTTTGATATTTGCGGATGCAGTCTTATTATATAAAACGCAGCCATTTTAGTAACGGCTAAATCGTATACAACAAATACTACGTTTGCGGCAATTAAAAGCACAAGTGCGCTGTATTTACCGAAATCACCCATATCGCTAATATCAACGCCAATAAGTGTAGCAACTACACCGTAAGCGAAAACCGTTGCCGCATTGAACACCGCAAATTTAAAGATATACTCGGCAACACGGCTTTTAAGTTTTTCAAAAACCGCTTTAACTACCGGGTAGTAGCCGAAAAACAGAACGTAAAGCATTTTTGCTTCGGGCTCGGCCACAAGGGCAGTTATTACGGCAGAAGCCGCATATGCTAAGATGGCCCACTTTACGTCTATTTCAATAACCGCAACCATTATGAACAGTCCTGCCAATGCAGGAATGGCATAGGTTAAATATGGGAAATAGGACGTAAGCATAAAAAGTGAAGCGAGCGCCGCTAACATTGCACAAAGGGTAATTCTACCCGTTCTTTTCAAAATTTACACCTTCTAACAACAAGAAATAAGGTCGCCGCCCATACACTCACAGCAACAGTCGGCACAAATGAGCGATGAACAGAAATCGCACGAGTTGCAAGAGCCACCCATATTTGAGCCGGTTCTATAAGGTCCGCTGTAGCCGCCATTCTGATGGCGCTGCATATTGTTAAGGGCCTGTTTATATTCATAATTATTTGGGTCCATATTAACGGCGGTTGCAAAGCTTGAATAGGCGTTTGAATACCAGCCGCGTTTATAAAGCACCGAGCCACTTAAAAAATACCATTCAGCATCTCTGCTGTTTGTGGGGAATTCGTCAAGCTTTCTTTGTGCTTCGTCGAGCATATTATTAGAAATAAGGGTGCGAATGTGCGCATAAGCAGGGTTCTGCGAGCCACCCGAATAACCGCCCGAAGATTTGCCGCCCTTTCGCATATTAACAATGGCATCGTAAGCATCGTTAATTTCTTTCATTTTTTCGCCTGCAAGGTCGGAAAGGGGGTTATCTGCATAATTATCGGGATGATATTTTCTGGCAAGCGCACGGTAAGCATTTTTAACTTCTTCGTCGGTTGCGTTTATTGAAACTCCTAATACTTCATAAGGGTCTCTCATATTTTTAACTCCTTTTTAAACGTATCTTGAAGACCAAGATAAATTAAATTATCAAGAATATTTTTAAACTTTTTAATATCAAGCAGTTCGTAAGCCTTTGCCGCTTCACCCACACAGATATTAAGCTGACCTGCAATAAAATCTTTGGTGTACTCCCCTGCCTTGTGCGACTTAGTTAAGGGATTATATCTGCCAAGCTTTATATCTTCATCAAGGTCGACTGCGGCATCTAAAATATAAATATATCTGCCTATAGAATAGCCCATTCTGTCAAGGCAACGCTTTTGCATATCGTCGCCACTTAAAAGCTTAAACATTTCGGCAAGGCACTTTGCGGTTGGCTCGGCCGCCATATCGATATTCATACAGCCGTCATTTTCAACTGCGGTTTGATTAGTGATATATTCTTTTGCAATTTTATCAAGTTCCGGGTAAAGCTTTTTAGCCTTTTTATACGCCGAAGAGATAAAAGGTTTTACAAAAAGATATTTAAAACGTTTAAGGCCTTTTTCATCATTTATGTTATCAATAAGTTTGAAATAACATAAAATCATAGATGCGGCGGCAGGCATTTGCATATCGAGCCTTTCGCTTAAATAGGAACACTTTTTAAGCGGATTGCAGGTGCAAGCCTTTCTCTCGATATTACAGGTGTCGGTTTTAAGCGCCATACCTAAAAGGGCATAAAAGGTAAAATCATAACTTAACGTAAAACGTGAAAACACGCCGTAGGTTTTACCCATTTCTTTGCAAAGCGAACAATATACCGCTTTATAAAGCTCGTGCTCTTTTATTCTCATTTCGGGCTTTGCCGCCCTTATATAACCAAACATATTGTAACTTCCTTTTTTGTTTATTTGGTTAATAATGTGTTAATTTAAAGAAGTTTTTTAATGAATTTGCCTGTGTGAGAGTCTTCACACAGGGCCACTTCTTCGGGTGTGCCTACACAAACAACCGTACCGCCCTTATCGCCGCCTTCGGGACCTAAGTCGATTATATGGTCGGCGGTTTTAATAACGTCTAAATTGTGTTCAATAACCAAAACGGTATTTCCCTGCTCTACAAGTCTATTAAGGACGTCAAGCAGTTTATGAACGTCGGCGGTGTGAAGACCGGTTGTAGGCTCGTCAAGAATGTAAATAGTTTTACCCGTACTTCTTTTGGCAAGCTCGTTAGCGAGCTTTACTCTTTGGGCTTCGCCGCCCGAAAGGGTTGTGGCAGGTTGTCCGATTTTAACGTAGCCAAGACCAACGTCGAAAAGGGTTTTAAGCTTTCTGTGAATTTTGGGTATTGGTTCAAAGAAGTTCATACCTTCTTCAATGGTCATTTCAAGTATATCGTAAATGCTTTTACCCTTGTATTTTACACTAAGCGTTTCACGGTTGTAGCGACTGCCGCCGCAAACCTCACAAGGAACGTAAATATCGGGTAAAAAGTGCATTGCGATTTTTATAATGCCGTCGCCTTCGCAGGCTTCACAGCGGCCGCCCTTAACGTTAAAGGAAAAACGTCCTGCCGAATAGCCCTTTGCCTTTGCATCTTTTGTAGAAGCAAAAAGGTCTCTTATATCGTTAAACACACCAATATAGGTTGCGGGGTTGGAACGTGGTGTTCTGCCTATTGGTTGTTGGCTTATATCAATAACCTTATCTAAATGCTCTAACCCTTTAATTTGTTTAAACTTACCGGGGAAGGTTTTTGCACGGTTAAGCTTTGCCGCAAGGTGCTTATAAATAACGTCGTTTACAAGGGAAGATTTACCCGAGCCCGAAACACCCGTTACGGCAACGAATTTACCAAGCGGTATTTTAACATTAATACTTTTAAGGTTATTTTCGGCGGCGCCTTCAACAATAAGGTATTCGCCGTTGCCCTTTCTTCTGACAGAGGGAACTTCAATTTTTTTGCGGCCTGTAAGATAATCGGCCGTAATGGAGTTCTGACATTTTTCAAGTTCTTCAAGGGTTCCGCCAAACACAATTTCTCCGCCGTGAATGCCGGCCCCCGGACCTATATCAACAATATAGTCGGCCGAGCGCATTGTATCTTCATCGTGTTCAACCACAATTAATGTATTACCTAAATCACGAAGGTGCTTAAGTGTTGCAATAAGCTTTTCGTTATCTCTTTGGTGCAGGCCGATACTTGGCTCGTCAAGTATATAAAGCACACCAGTGAGCGCAGAGCCCATTTGGGTTGCAAGGCGTATACGCTGACTTTCACCGCCCGACAGTGTGCCTGCGGTACGGGAAAGCGACAAATAATCGAGCCCAACGTTTTTAAGAAAGTTAAGACGTGCCTTTACTTCCTTTAAAATGGGTTTTGCAATTTGCTCTTCGGTTTTAGAAAAGGTAATAGAGTCAAAAAAGCTAAGCTCGTCTACAATGGACATATCGCAAAGTTCTTTAATGCTGATGCCGCCAACTGTTACCGCTAACGATTCGGGTCTGAGCCTTGCGCCACGGCAGTCGGGACAGTCGCATTCGTTCATGTAGGTTTCAATTTCGTTTCGGGAATAGTCGCTTTTGGTTTCTTTATAGCGGCGTTCAAGGTTGTTTACAACGCCTTCAAAGGTTGCGAAATATTTTCCGCCGCCCCACTCTGCGTTGCGGTGGAGTTCAATTTTGGTTTCGCCCGTGCCGTAAAGCACAGCATTTCTAACCTCAGGCGAAAGGTCTTTAAAGGGGGTGTTAATATCAAAGCCGAAATGACGTGCTAAGCCTTCATAATACATTGTGGCAATTGTGCTGGCATTTGGCGCAAACCAAGAGTTTACACCCCAACCCGAAGCCTGAATTGCACCGTCTAAAAGGGATTTTTCTTC
Organism: Clostridia bacterium; assembly: GCA_017381035.1. Lineage (GTDB taxonomy): Bacteria > Bacillota > Clostridia > Oscillospirales > Acutalibacteraceae > SFWF01. The sequence continues at coordinate 8,239 of JAFOCW010000008.1, forward strand.
GTCGGCAATAATTAAGCGTTCATCAATTTTCATAAATACTCCAAGGCCCGAGCAGGTTGCGCAAGCGCCGAAGGGCGAGTTAAATGAAAACATTGCAGGGGTGAGCTCGGGCATACTTACGCCGTGCTCTTCGCAGGCATAGGACTGCGAAAAGTGAAGCTCGGTTCCGCCTATAACGTCTATATGAATTATGCCGTCTGAAAGTCCTGCGGCGGTTTCCACGCTATCGGAAAGGCGGCTTTTAATTTCTTCCTTAATAACAAGGCGGTCTACCACAACCTCAATGAAGTGCTTTTTATTCTTTTCAATTTTAATTTCTTCGGAAAGGTCGTAAATGTTGCCGTCGATTCTTACACGGGAATAACCCGATTTTCTTGCGGCATCAAGTTCTTTTGTGTGCTCGCCCTTTCTGCCCTTTACAATGGGTGCTAAGACCTGAATTTTAGTTCCGTCTTCAAGGGTCATAATGCTATCGACAATTTGGTCGGTAGACTGTTGCTTTATTTCTTTGCCGCAAATAGGACAATGCGGTACGCCTACCCTTGCATATAAAAGGCGAAGGTAGTCGTATATTTCGGTAACTGTTCCGACTGTTGAACGGGGGTTTTTAGAGGTTGTTTTCTGGTCAATAGAAATTGCAGGTGAAAGTCCGTCAATAGATTCGACATCCGGCTTTTCCATAAGGCCTAAAAACTGACGAGCATAGCTTGACAGCGATTCCATATAGCGACGCTGACCTTCGGCATAAATTGTGTCGAAAGCCAAGGACGATTTACCCGAACCCGAAAGCCCGGTAAATACTATTAACTTGTCTCGGGGAATGGTTAAGTCAACACCCTTAAGGTTGTGTTCCTTTGCTCCCTTTATAACAATTTCGGTTAGCGCCATTAATGCATACTCCTTCATTATATCTATTCAGTTTATTATACCACAAAAGTCAGATAATAGTAAAGAAAAAACTCCGCCAATGGCGGAGTTTTATTCTTTAAGTTTTGCGATTCTGTCGCGGAGATATGCGGCGTGCTCAAATTCAAGCATTTTTGCCGCTTCACGCATTTCACTTGTGAGCACAGCAATAAGCTTTTCTTTTTCGGATTTGCTCATCTTCTTTATGGGCTTTGTTTCATCGGGCTTAGAAGACATTTCAATTATATCGCGAACGTCCTTTACTACCGATTTTGGCGTTATGCCGTTTGCCTCGTTATAGGCCTGCTGTATTTCACGTCTGCGATTGGTTTCACAAATGGCTCTTTCCATTGAGGGTGTAACGCTGTCGGCATACATAATAACCTCACCGTGTTCGTTACGTGCGGCACGGCCGATTGTTTGAATAAGCGAAGTTTCACTTCGAAGAAAGCCTTCTTTGTCGGCATCGAGTATTGCTACTAATGACACTTCAGGTATATCGAGTCCTTCACGAAGCAGGTTTATTCCAACAAGAACGTCGAACTTACCAAGACGTAAATCACGTATAATTTCCATACGTTCCATAGTGTCTACGTCGTAGTGCATATAGCGCACCTTGATATTAAGCTTTTCAAGATAGTCGGTAAGGTCTTCGGCCATTTTTTTGGTAAGGGTGGTAACAAGCACACGCTCGTTCTTTTCGCTGCGCTCGTTAATTTCGGCAACAAGGTCGTCAATTTGCCCTTCGGTTGGTTTTACCGTAACAAGCGGGTCTAAAAGGCCTGTTGGACGTATAACCTGCTCTACAATTTGGGCTGATTTTCCCTTTTCAAATTCACCCGGAGTTGCCGAAACAAAAACCGTTTGGTTTATGTGGCTATAGAACTCATCGAAATTAAGCGGTCTGTTATCGTATGCCGATGGCAGACGGAAGCCATATTCAATAAGGTTTTCTTTTCTGGCCCTATCGCCGCCGTACATACCCCTAACCTGCGGTAGCATAACGTGTGATTCATCAACAAAAAGCAAAAAATCTTCTGGAAAATAGTCGAGCAAGGTAAATGGGGTGCTTCCGGGCGGTCTGCGGGACAGCACTCGGGAATAGTTTTCTACGCCCTTGCAGGTGCCTATTTCACGTAGCATTTCAACGTCGTATTCGGTTCTTTGGCGTATACGCTGTGCTTCAATAAGCTTTTCGTTGTCTACAAAATAGCGACATCTGTCTTCCATTTCGTTTTCAATTTCTTTAAGGGCATCTACCATTTTATCGGCAGGGACAATATAGTGTGATGCCGGGTAAATTGCCGTATGGGACATAACGCTTTTAATTTCGCCCGTTACGGTATTAATTTCGGCAATTCGTTCAATTTCGTCGCCGAAAAAGTCAATTCTAAGCGCATTTTCATAGGAATATGCCGGGTATATTTCAACCACGTCTCCCCTGACCCTGAATTTATTTCGGGTGAAGTTGATGTCGTTTCGCTCGTACTGCAGGTCAACAAGACGTTTAATAAGCCAATCTCTGCCCTTTTCCATACCGGTACGAAGTGAAATAACCATATTACGATAATCTATTGGGTTACCGAGTGAATAAATACAAGAAACCGAAGCCACAATTATTACATCTCGGCGCTCGGAAAGGGCGCAGGTTGCACTGTGGCGAAGCTTATCTATTTCATCGTTAATGGCAGAGTCTTTTTCAATATAAGTATCTGTTCCCGGAATATATGCTTCGGGCTGATAATAATCGTAATAGGAAACAAAGTATTCAACCGCATTCTCAGGGAAGAATTCGCGGAACTCCGAACAAAGTTGTGCGGCGAGTGTTTTGTTGTGAGCGAGAACGAGGGTGGGACGGTTTACACGTTCAATAATATTAGCCATTGTAAAGGTTTTACCCGAGCCGGTAACGCCGAGCAGGGTTTGTTCTTTATCCCCCCTGTTTATGCCTTCAACAAGCTTATCGATGGCTTGCGGCTGGTCGCCCGTAGGTTTGAATTTTGAATGCAAAATAAATTTATCAGGCACGTTCTCACTCCTTTCTATATAGTTATTATACCACATAGTTTTAGTATAAGTAAAGAAAAAGCAGATGCTTTACACATCTGCTTTTAATATAGTTTTATTATTGGGGAATCCAAACGCCCGATGCGTCGAAGTAGTACCGGTTTCCGCCCAAAAGCTGCCAACCGGTAACCATATTGCCGCCTTCGGCAAGGTAATACCAAACACCGCCAACATTCAGCCAACCGGTCTGCATTGCGCCGCCTGCATTAAAGTAATACCAGGTTGAACCTACAAGCTGCCAACCCTTTGCCATATTGCCACCTTCGGCAAAATAGTACCAAATACTGCCGTTTTGCAGCCAACCCGTTTTCATATCTCCGCCGGGATTGAAATAGTACCAGTTGTTTCCAATATACTGCCAACCGGTTTGCATTACGCCGCCTGCATTAAAGTAATACCAGGTTGAGCCGACAAGTTGCCAACCCGTTACCATATTGCCGCCTTCGGCAAGATAGTACCAAGTGCTGCCGTTTTGGAGCCATCCCGTTTTCATATCTCCGCCCGAGTTAAGATAGTACCAATTATTTCCTATGTACTGCCAACCCGTAAGCATATTACCGCCGCTTGCAAAATAGTACCAGGTATTATTAATTTGCTGCCAACCCGTCTGCATTATGCCGTCTTCATTAAAGTAATACCAGGTTGAACTGAGATACCGCCAACCTGTTGCTAAAATACCGTTTTCGTAGAAAACCCAATTTAAACCTTTTTTAAACCAACCGTTTTTAAGGTTTGCTTCCTTTTGTAGCCAGAAGTCAACTTCGTTGGCTTCCAAACCGGAAGCGTAAATATAATCTAATTTAAGCACGTACTCCCGGCCTGCAAGCAGTGCCCAACCGTACAAATCATAATCGTAATATGCGGCTTCATTATTGCTGTCAATTATATCTAAAGAATAATAGTCGAAATTAGTGTCGAAATCATCTTCAGTATATCTGTAAAGGGCGTACAGTCCCGACTCAGCCACCTTTATACGACACCAATACGGGTCTTCGTTTCCTGGTCTGAACCTGACGGTACAAACATCTTCGGCACCTTTTAGTTCATAATTTGAAGCCCAGGCGGTAAGCGACTGTACTTCAACGTAATAGGTGGTGGTTTCACCTTGGAAAGTAACGTCTATAGGTTGTACCCCTGCTTGTAAATAGGTATCGTAACCAACTTCGGTATACTCGCCTGCATATTCAACCGTTGGTGCAGCATAGCCGTCGTATTCCATATCTTCGTAATAAGTATAGGTTTTGTCTGTTCTGTTAGTAAAGGTTATTGTATAAGTAAAGGAATAGGCATCTATATCTGCAAAACAAGAAAACTTCTTAGGCGGTATGTTTAAAATAACTTCTATAACTTCCTTATCGTTTTTAGTCATAGAAAGTTTTGTATTTGAACTATGATTAGGAACAAGTTCAAAATAGTATTCGGTATTTGCTTTAAGGGTGAAAATAAGATTATCTTTTACACGCCATTCGTCATTTTTCTTTGAATAATATACAGAATCGTAATAACCGATTTTAGTAAACGAAGCACCTTCGTAAAGAGATATGCTTGCGTATAATTCGTCGAAGTGCAGTGTATAGTCGCCTGCCGCATCGGTTTTATATTTAAGCCACACAGCATCTGTATTTTCGTTGGCAGTCAACTGCAGATTACTGCCCGATATGCTTCCCGAAGGAATTGTTACCGCATGATTGGTGCCTTTGCCAAACGAAAGCGATAAGCTTGCGTCTAAGGTATTGTAACCTTCAAGCTCATAGTAATAGCAGGTTAACTGATAGGTATGTTCCGCATAGAATAAAATTTCTTTTGAAGTGTAGTGTTCAACAGAATTATTGTTTGTATCGAAACAACATAAAAACGCATCTTCGGTTAAATCGTAAATATCAATAACGAAGCCGCCGGTTAATTTGTGGTCGGTAACGGAAATGTTATAAAAGGCAGTATCTTCAACAACTAAGTTTACGTCTTTGGACATAGTATTGCTTGACCAACTTTTTGTCCATACTTCGCCTTCTTTAATTTCGTCAAGGTAAACCACTGCCGCATTGGTTTGCACGTCTACCGCAAGCAAGGACGTTATACACAAAACAAAAGCCAACACAACCGACAAAAGCCTTTTCATATTAACTCTCCTTAAACGAACAATTTAATATATTAAAATGATACCATTATATAACCAAAATTTCAAGTTGTTTAAGCGCTAAATAAATAAAAAAGCAGATGCTAAAAGCATCTGCTTTTTAATTAACGTGTCATCGAGGGTACCCAAACACCCGAAGCGTTGAAGTAGTATTTGTTGCCGCCTAAAACCTGCCAGCCGGTAAGCATATTACCGCCGTCGGCAAGGTAATACCAAACATCGCCGCCAAGATTGAGCCAACCTGTTGCCATATTTCCGCCGGAGTGGAAATAGTACCAGTTATTGTTAATAAGCTGCCAGCCGGTTACCATATTACCGCTGTCGGTGAAATAGTACCAGGAAGAACCAAGATACTGCCAACCGGTGAGCATATTGCCGCTACCGGTAAAGTAATACCAGTTATAGCCGATATACTGCCAACCGGTCTGCATAACGCCGGATTCATTGAAATAGTACCAGGAAGAACCGATATACTGCCAACCGGTTGCTAAATTACCGCCATCGGTAAAGTAGTACCAAATGCTGCCGCTTTGCATCCATCCGGTGTACATTGAGCCGCCTGCATTGAAGTAGTACCAGTTATAGCCAAGATACTGCCAACCGGTAAGCATATTGCCGCTATCACCGAAGTAGTACCAGTTGTTGTTAATAAACTGCCAACCGGTCTGCATAATTCCGTTTTCACCGAAGTAATACCATGAAGAGCCGATATATTTCCAATAGGTAGCTAAAACGCCGTTTTCGTAGTAAATCCAATTACCATGACTTTGTGCCCAACCGTTTTGAACAGCATCTTCTTTGTCGAGCCAGAATTCAACGTTGTTCCAGGTGGAACCGTCATCATAAGTATATATAACGTTCAAAGCATAATCAATTCCTGCAACTAAAGGCCAACCTATAATATTACTGTCGTAAGGAATGGGATTGTTATTGCTATCGACAATTGAAATGGCATAAGATTCGAAATTGGTTGCAAAAGAATCGGAATTCTGAGTTTTAACGCTGTAAACACCCGACTCTGCAACATTGATGTGCCACCAATAAGATTGCTCTTCGTCGGATTCGTATGTTATTTCGCAGTAGTCTCCTTCGCCAACAGGATTAAGGTTATCTACCCAATCAACCAAAGATTCAATATGAACATAATATGTAGTGGTGTAACCGTTATAAGAACAGTTAACAGGTTGTGTTCCGGGACGATTATAAATTCTTCCTTGAATGTCAACAGATTCGCCTGCATATTCAACATATGGGTTGTCGTAGCCTATAGAAGTTATAGCCTCTACGTCTACACCACTCACGGTATGTCCGTCAGTATATGTAACTTTAAACGTAAACCAATCGGAATCAATTTCAGAAAAACTTGTAAGCTGACCGTAAACTCCGTCAATTTCAATTTTTTGAACATCTCGGTAATTCTTGGTCATAGAAAGCAAGGTAGATGAATACTCGTAAGTATTGATTTCAATGTAATACTTGCTATATGCAGCTAACTTGAAAATGGCACCGTCTTTAGAATACCAAGCATCATAATAATCGGACCAATATTCACTGTCTACATAATCTACAAGTTGGAAATCAGCAGTATAAATGCCAATATAGGCATGAAGGTCGGTGAAGTTTAAGGTATAGTCGCCGGCTGTAGTTGTTGTAAACTGAAGCCATAGATGTTCACTATCATTAAGCTGTGCCTGTAAATTACTTGAAGATAACGAGCAATTCGGAATTGTAGGCTTTGCGGTGGTGTTTTTGTTGAAAGTGATAGACATGCTTGCATCTCTTGTGGAATCGCTATAATTGTCCAAGTAATAGCAAGTAAGCTCGTAAACACAGTCTGCATACAGTAACATGTCGTTAGAAACATAGGTTGAACCGCCTTGACGCTCTATATAACCAACAGTTTCCTCGTATGTTGCATTATAAACATAAATCAAAACGCGACCTGATTGCTTATGGTCATTAACGGTTATGCGGTAAAAATTCGTTTCAGCTACATCGAGTCTTAAGGTCTGGTACTCTGTTGAGCTATACCAGCTTTTAGACCAAGTCTGGCCTTCGGAAATGGTGTCGATGTAACTTACTGCGGCGTGAGTTTGTACGTCTACTGTGAGTAAAGACAGCACACATAAAACAAGCGCCAGGGTTACTGATAAAACTTTTTTCATTTTTTGTCCTCCTTGAACAAATTTGTAGGAAAAACAGATATTTTGCCGTAAAAACATCTGCATAATCTTAACTAAAATTATAATATTTACCATATTCAATGTCAAGGGCGTTTATCTTACATTTTTGTAACAAATCTCTGTTTCTTACGCACAAAACCCGTGGTTTCCCACGGGTTTTAAGTAAGTTCTTTATAAGCAGCCTATAGTTGTATGTGTTAAGGGTTGCACGATTTGCAGGGGGTATAACCTTCATCTATAAGGCTTTGTCTTGAACTTCCTGTTTCTTGTTTGTTTTCGGGTTTTATGTCTTTTGCGCTACTGCAAGAAGGCAAGTGAAATTTTTTAGAGTTTAAATTCAAAATATAGGTTTGTTCTTCGTTAGCAGAAGAAGTATTGTTATTTTCAGCAAGACGGCTTTCGCCGGTTGCATAATCTATTTCAATGCCCGGCTGAACGTTATAAACAAAAACATTAAAGCAAATTCCTTCGCCCTTGTCTTCAACCGAAAAGGCTTCAATAATAACGCCGTCTGCCACAAGGTTATTATCTTTATAAACAGGGGTTACCCTATACATAACGTGGTTTTCGGTTTCTTTGACGTAGTCGGCCACCATATTTTCAAACGGAAGCATACCTTGCACGTTAAAATATCTGGTTCCTGTAATAAGGTTTTGTTCGTTAGCATTTTCGCCGCTTAACTGAAAGCCTATAAGGTGGCAACGGTTATAAAGATATTTACCGTCGACAATGTCGTATTTAACGGTATGCCAACCGCTTGGTTTAACCTGCCCTATTGCGCCACGGTCTTCGGTGGGCATTATATCTGTACCTATGCAGGCTTCGGCCACGCCACAACGACCCAATTCATCAAGCTCGCTATAACGTTCAAATGATACCGCCGTAAGCGGAGCCGACGCAAAAGATGGTGTGTTATCATTTAATACGGTAAATGGGGAATCGTTATAAGGCGGTATTTCTTCGCCCGAAACCGAAGAACCCGGAAGGCTGCTGTTAACCTGCGGCTCTATGCCCGAAACACAGCCCGAAAGCAATATTAGCACTGAAAGCAATATACATATTAAAGCACTAAACTTTTTTGCGTACATTAACCGTAAACCTCCACTGTAATTTTTGCGTGGGAGTTACCCGTAAAAAACGAACTTGAAATTAGTTTTTTGCCGAAAAGTATTGCTTCGGGGAATTTTTTGTCGGACGGGTAGCTTCTGTTCCAATGAAAAAGCATTACCTTGTTTGCCAAAACGTTTTCAAGGGGTAAATTTTCTATAAAACAAAAATCGTTTTCCCCTGCTTGACTTAGCGGCTCTTCAACCACAAAAACGTTAGACGGCAAAACATCAAAAAGCTTTGCTGAATATTCTGTTAAAAGGAGTCTGTTTTCCCCCACCAGTTCAAGCATTTTTTGAATTAGAATTTTGTCTTGGCTTTGTCTTTTTCCTGCAAAAGAATAGCCACCGCCGTTATCTAAACAAATAATTAAATTCATAATTTATTTTTCGTAAATAATTTCACTAAACTTATCGGAATAGTGTATTTCGCCGTCTGCGGTAATCCACATAGCTTCTACCCCTTCAAGCGAATTTATGAAGGTTTTGCCTTCTTCAAGGGTCATATTAAACGTAGCGGTTGAAAGAGCATCGGCAAGGCCGCTGTCGGCACAGCAAACCGAAATAGAAATAAAATCGAATTTAGGCATTAAGGTTTCGGGGTCGATAATATGGTGGTAGTCTACCCCATCAACCGTATAAAATCTTTGGTACGTGCCCGAAGTTACAAAGGCTTGGCCTGCAAGTTCAACTTTTACAGGGTTTTCGCCATTGCCCGCAATATCCGACATTGAAACTGCGGTAATCCAGGGTGTGCCGTCGCCCTTGGGGCCGATTGTACGAATATTGCCGCCAATATTAAGGGTGTAATTTGTAATACCCTTTTCTTCTAAGGCTTTGGCAATTTGTTCGGTAGCATAACCCTTTGCAACTGCACCGACGTCAAGCGACATATTTTCGTCACTTAAGAAGACGGTGCTGTTTTCACGGTCGATTATTATATTGTTAATATCGGTGTGCTGTGCGGCGGCTTTAAGGTCTTCCATTGGCGGAAGCTTTGCGCCTTCGGCATCTTCGGAATACATATTTCTGTAATCGTGCCAGATAGAAAGCACGCTGCCTAATGCAACATTGGTTTTGCCTTTTGTAGTTTTATAAAGTTCGATACAGTAATCAAGTAAATCAATTATTTTTTTATCTACCTTAACCGGCTCTTTACCCGCATTTTTATTGATTGTGCGAATATTGTTTACGTCTTGGTAGGACTTATAAATATCGTAAAGCTTATTGTATTCTTCAAGCTGAGCTTCAATAAAATCGCAATTTTTGTCGAATACTTCGGCATCAAATTCAAAACCGACAATGGTAGATGCCGTATCGAAATACTCAAGATAGGTTTCGGTGTATCGTTCCTTCTGGTTTGCGCAAGAGCAAAGGCACGACACTATTAAACTTATGAGCAAAACAGAGGAAACGATTCTTTTCATTTTTTACACTTCCTTTTAAGAAAAAAAGAGGGGAAGATTATTCCCCTCTTCTTGTTATAGCTTTAAGCTAAATTATTTTGCAGCGTTAGCAAGAACGGTCTGATAGCCGGAAATCTGCATGGTGCAAACAGCAGCGAGGTCAGCATCGGTAGGACGCATATAACCGTCGTTACGTGTATCTGCAGTAGCGATAGCAGCGATTTCGTCTGCGGTCATGCCCTTTTCTGCAATGTAATCGGTAAGGCTAGCAGCCTGAACATACCACTCTGCAATGCAGGTGCCTTCGGGGCTGAACTTAACCATGTTGTAATCTTCCTTAAGATTTCTCTTGGTGTCGGTGTACTTCTTGTCAGCAACAACGCCATCTTCGTCGAAGGTAACCTTGGGCTGAATTTCATCAACGATAGCAGCAAGAGTTTTGCCGTCAGCGTCAACTACGATAGCACCGAAGGTAGAGTAAAGCTGAGCTTCTTCAGCCTTAGAACCGTCAACCTTGGTTTCAACGTCGAGACCGAGTTTGAAGGAATCTGCAGCAGCGGTGAAGGTCTTAGCCTGAGCGTCTTTGCAAGCAGCAACGAAAGCAGCCTTGAAAGCGGTGATGTCCATGGTGCAAGCAGCATAGAGGTCAGCGTCAACAGCTACGTTGTGGCCGTTTTCTTCCTTGGTTTCGATAGCTTCGATGTCAGCTACAGTCTTACCAACCATTTTTTCTACAAATGCAGCAGCCTGTTCATACCATTCTTTACCAATGGGAGAAGCGCCCTTCATGTTGTAGTCTTCTTTCTTTTCCTTCTTAGTGCGAACGTCTACCTTAGAAAGGTCTTCAACGTCGGAAGACTTAACCTTGGTCTGTGCGCAGTCGAGGTCAGCAGCTACGATTTTGCCTTCAGCGTCGAGAACAACGGTAGCAACGGTAGCATCACACTGAGCAGTTTCGTCCTTAGAAGAATCGAGAGATACAGAAATGCCCATGCCGAGTTTGTACTCTGCTTCTTTAGCACCGCCGCAAGCAGCGAAGGTTGCTAACATAGCAATTGCGAGTACTAATGCGAGAATTTTTTTCATAACATTCTACTCCTTAAAGTAAAAAATATTCAAAGGACATTCCTGTCCTAAGTTAAAAGTATTGTACACTAAAATCCTGATTTGGTCAATAGTTTTTTAGCAGGTTTGTTAAAAATCTATCAATTTGCTTGCATAACTTTAATAGTATTGGTGTTTCCGCATATATTTAATGGCGAACCGCCCACAATTACCACTGTATCACCCTTGTTTACAATTTCAATTTGCTTAGCACAATCAAGTGCATGGCGGAACAGTGCTTCTTCGCTTTCCTGGCTTAACGCAAGAACAGGGTGTACACCCCAAGAAAGTGAAAGCTGATGGAATGTTTTAAGTTCGGGAGTAGATGCAACAATGGGCTCGTTAGGCCTGAATTTAGAAAGTCTGCGCGCAGTATGACCTGACTTTGTAACTGCAATTATAGCTTCGGCACCTAAATCACGCGCGGTTGTACAAGCCGCATCGCAAACGGCATTTGCCGTGTCTTTTTCATTAACAAAGTTGCGGTTAGCAAACATATTCATATTTTTAGCGTCGGCTTCGGCCTGACGAACGATATTTGACATAACTTCCACCACCCTTGCAGGATGGTCGCCCATTGCAGTTTCGCCCGAAAGCATAACTGCGCTGGTGCCGTCGAAAACGGCATTTGCAACGTCGGTAATTTCGGCACGGGTGGGGTTATATGAATGAACCATTGATTCGAGCATTTGGGTTGCGGTAATTACAATTTTACCTGCACCGTAGCAGGTCTTTATAAATCTTTTTTGAAGACCGGGCAGTTTTTCAAATTCAATTTCAACACCCATATCGCCGCGCGCAACCATTATACCGTCAGATACTTCAAGTATTTCGTCGAAATGCTCTACACCTTCGGCATTTTCGATTTTAGAAATAATTTTTATAGCATGTCCGCCGTGGTAATTAAGGAAATTTCTAAGGTCTATAACATCTCTTTTAGTGCGAACAAAGGATGCCGCAATATAGTCAACGTCATTTTCAACCGCGAATATAATGTCCGCCTTATCTTTTTCAGACAAATAAGGCATATCAAGATGTACGCCGGGAACGTTTATGCTTTTACGGTTTTTAAGAACACCGCCAACCATAACCTTACATACAATGTCGGTATCGGTTACCGAGTCAACGCTTAACACCATACTTCCGTCATCTATCTTTATTATATCCCCTGCGCTTAACAGTTTATTAAGACCTGCATAGTTTATGCTTACACGTTTATTATTTCCAAGGATATCGGTATTAGTAAGAATAAATTCTGCACCTTCGGCCAGCTCTGCTTCTCCGTTTTCAAGGAGTCCCGTTCTGATTTCGGGGCCTTTTGTATCGAGCAGAATTGCCGCCGACATACAAAGCCTATCTCTTACCTTGCGGAAAAGTTCAATTGTTTCCTTGTGGCTTTCGTGGCTACCGTGGGAAAAGTTAAGACGACCTACGTTCATACCGCTTTTAAAAAGTTTTGTAATCATTTGCTCGTTGGAGCTTGCAGGCCCCAAGGTGCAGACGATTTTTGTTTTTCTCATAAAAAACACCTTCCAAAAATCACAAATTTACGCATTTTATATTGTAGCGCAAATATTAAATATTTCAAGTCAAAAGGGTTGACATTAACTTTCTTTAGTTTTATATTTAAAACATATTAATTTAAGGAGTTTTTTTCTTGATAAATAAAAAAAATTTAAAGTTGGGCACCGAACGTTCGGCCATACGCGAGCTGTTCGAATACGGAAAAAAGCAAAAAGAGCTTTTAGGGGCCGACAAGGTATTTGATTTTAGCCTTGGCAACCCAAGCACCCCTGCCCCAAAAGAAATAGACGAAACTATTACCGATATTATAAAAAATGAAAGTTCCGTTTTAACCCACGGCTACACAAGTGCTGCAGGTCTGTTTGAGACCCGAAAAGCTATTGCAGGCTCTATTACAAACCGTTTTGGTGTTAAGGCTTCGCCCGAAGAAATTTACATTACCTGCGGTGCGGCGGCTGCACTTTGCACGGTCTTCGGTGCGCTTACAAAAGATAGCGACACCGAATTCATTGCCATTGCCCCCTATTTCCCCGAATATAAGGTTTTTGCTGAAGGTCAGGGCGCTAAATTCAAGGTTGTACCCGCCGAAACTAAGGACTTTCAAATTGATTTTGAAGCGCTCGGCAGGCTTATTAACGAAAACACTGCAGGCATTATAATAAATTCCCCCAACAACCCTTCGGGTACAATTTATTCAAAGGAAACTTTGGAAGAACTTTCCAGTATTTTAAGTGCAAAAGAAAAGGAATTTGGACACGCTATTTATATAATTGCAGACGAGCCGTACAGAGAACTTGTATACAACAATAAAAGCGTTCCCTATATTCCGTCTATTTATAACAATACTGTTGTTTGTTATTCTTACAGCAAGGCTTTATCGCTCCCCGGAGAAAGAATCGGTTACGTTTACGTGCCGTCTTTTTTGGAAAATTCGGCAGAACTTTTTGCGGCGGTTGCAGGCGCAGGCAGAGCAATGGGTTACGTTTGCGCTCCTTCACTTATGCAAAAGGTTATTGCAAAATGTTTAGACCTCCCCCCTAACCTTGAAGACTATAAGATTAACCGCGAAATACTTTATAACGGGCTTTCTGAGTTGGGCTATGAATGTGCATCGCCCGACGGCGCTTTTTACCTTTTCGTTAAAGCGCCAAACGGAGACGGAAATAAATTTTCAGAAATGGCAAAGCTTAAAAACCTTCTTATAGTACCGGGCGAAAGCTTTGGATGTAAAGAATTTGTAAGAATTTCTTACTGCGTAGATACAGAAACTGTTAAAGGCGCTCTGCCTTTATTTAAGGAGTTAATTGAAGAATGTTAGTATTAGCATCAGCATCCCCCCGAAGACAAGAGCTTATTTCATTAATAAATGAAGACGTAATTATATGTCCGTCATCAGTAGATGAAAGCTATTCTACCGATGTTAATGCAGAAGCAGTACCCGAAATGCTTGCTGTAAGGAAGGCCTTGGACGTTTCAAAAAAACACCCGAACGACACGGTTATAGGCTGTGATACTTCGGTTATTATTGGAAACGAAATTTTAGGCAAACCTAAAGACAGTGAAGATGCAAAAAGAATGCTCAAACTGCTTTCGGGTAAAACGCACAAGGTAATTACGGGGTGTGCAATTTTTAAAGGCGGAAAGTCTGTAAGTTTTTCGGAAACAACCGAAGTTACCTTTTATGCTCTGACAGACAAAGATATTGAAGAATATATTTCCACAAACGAACCGAACGACAAGGCAGGTGCTTACGGTATTCAGGGTAAGGGCTCGCTTTTAGTTAAGAAGATTGACGGCGACTACTTTAACGTTGTAGGTCTTCCTGTTGCAAGGCTTAACAAGGTTTTAAAAATGATATAAAAAAAGCGATGTGCTGAGCACATCGCTTTTAATTTTATTTTGCCTTAGATTCGCAGTAAATGCAACGGTAAACCATATTTTCGCTGTCGGTAAGCTTAAATACGTGGGGTAATTCCTGCTCTACCGAAGTTATACAACGCGGGTTTTTGCATTTAATTAAATCTTTAATTTCTTTCGGTGCTTCAATTTTGGGAAGCTTGGTATTAACACCGTTTTTAATAACGTTAACGGTAATACCCGGGTCGAAATAACCTATAATATCAAGGTTAAGTTCAATTTCTGCATCTATTTTAATAATATCTTTTTTTCCGCCGGGCATTTTTCTGCTGTAAGCATTGTTTATAACTGCAACAAGGCAGTCGAGCTCGGCAAGACCGAGTGCCTTATAAAGCTCCATTCCCTTACCTGCTGTAATGTGGTCGAGAACAATTCCGTTTTCAATTGGGCTTATTGTCATTTACTCTACCTCCAGAAGCTTTAAGATAAGGGCCATACGAATATATTTTCCGTTTTTAGCCTGTTCAAAATATTTTGCGCGGCAATCATTATCTACCGCAACGGAAATTTCGTTAACACGGGGCAGCGGATGAAGAATGCACATATCTTCCTTGGCGTTTTCCAGCTTTTCGGGAGTTAAAATATAGCTGTCTTTAAGACGAATATAGTCTTGCTCGTTGAAGAAGCGTTCACGCTGTACACGTGTCATATAAAGAATATCGAGCTCGCCCATAACTTCTTCTAAATTGGTGGTTTCAACAAACTCAATATTATTCTTTTCAATAACTTCCTTAATTATATATTCGGGCAAGGTTAATTCTTTAGGTGAAATAAGTACAAACTTTACGTTCTTGTAACGGGAAAGCGCACCTATTAAGGAATGAACAGTTCTGCCGAATTTAAGGTCGCCGCAAAAGCCTACTGTAAGATTATTAAAACGGCCCTTTTCACGATTAATTGTTAAAAGGTCGGTAAGCGTTTGTGTGGGGTGGTTGTGGCCGCCGTCGCCTGCATTAATAACGGGTATTCCTGCGTGCATAGATGCAACTAAGGGGGCGCCTTCTTTGGGGTGGCGCATTGCAATAATGTCGGCATAGTAGCCTACAACCTTAACTGTATCTGCCACGCTTTCGCCCTTAGCAGACGAAGAACTTTGCGCTTCGGAAAAGCCAAGCACGTTTCCGCCAAGCTCGTACATAGCCGCTTCAAAAGAAAGACGTGTACGGGTTGAAGGCTCGAAAAACAGGGTTGCAAGCTTTTTACCGTCGCACTTATGCGCGTATTTTTCGGGGTTTGCAATTATATCGTTTGCAACCGATACAAGCTCATCTATTTCCGAAGTGGTAAGGTCGAGAATATCAATTAAATTTCTCATTGTGTAAAAGTCCTTTCTTTAGGCTTTTGCTCCGTTAACTTCAAGATATTTTTTTATACGGTCTACGTTTTCTTTGTTGGCTTCGTCTTCTTCAAGATACTCAATAATATCGTATACGTCAACAACCGAGTACACAGGGAAGCCGAATTCTTCGCCGACTTCTGCCATAGCAGATTTTTCGGTTTTGCCTTTTTCCTTGCGGTCTACCATAACGAAGGTAGCGGCAACCTTTGTGCCCTTAAGGCCAGATAAGATTTCCATGCTTTCGCGAATTGCGGTACCTGCGGTAATAACGTCTTCAACAATTACAATTTCTTCGCCTTCAGTTGGCTTGTAACCAACGAAAACGCCGCCTTCGCCGTGGTCTTTTTCTTCCTTACGGTTGAAGAAGAAGGGCACGTCAAGTCCGTTTTTGGCAAGAGCTACTGCAACAGATACTGCAATGGGAATACCCTTATAGGCAGGGCCGTAAAGAACGGTCTTTTTATTTCCTACCTTTTCAAAGTATGCTTTTGCATAAAACTCGCCGAGTTTGCAAATTTGTTCACCTGTTTTAATATCGCCCGCGTTTATAAAGTAAGGAATTTTTCTGCCCGATTTAGCGGTAAAATCACCGAACTTTAATACGCCTGCAGACTCTAAAAACTGTATAAATTCTCTTTTATAGCCTTCCATTTTAATTCTCCTTAATCAACAAATTCTGCTACACAGCGTTCATAAGCGGCAACGGGGTCTGCTGCGGCTGTGATGGGACGGCCTACTACTATGTAGTCGGAGCCGATTTTCTTGGCTTCGGCCGGGGTCATAACTCGCTTTTGGTCGCCAATATCGCCGTCGGCAAAACGGACACCGGGGGTAACGGTTAAGAATTTTGCGCCGCAGGTATCGTGTACCTTGCCTGCTTCTAAGGGTGAGCAAACAACACCGTCGAGCCCTGCTTTAGCGGCATTTGATGCATAGTGCATAACAACCTTATCGATAGGTTCTTTAATTAACAGGTCGTTTTCCATACGCTCCTGGTCGGTAGAGGTAAGCTGAGTTACCGCAATAAGAAGGGGTCTGGTTCCGTCTTCACGGGTTAAGCCTTCAAGGGCGGCTTCCATCATGGAAATAGTGCCTGCTGCGTGAAGGTTTGTCATATCGACGTCAAGCTTTGACAGCACCGACATTGATTTTTTAACGGTATTGGGAATATCGTGAAGCTTTAAATCTAAGAAGATTTTGTGTCCCCTTGCCTTAATTTCCCTAACAATTTCGGGGCCTGCGGCATAGAAAAGCTCCATACCTATTTTAACGTAGGGCTTTCTGCCTTTAAACTTATCGAGAAAAGCCAAACATTCGTCTTTACCCGCAAAATCGCAAGCAATAATTACGTCTTTACCCATTAGTGTGCTCCTCCTATAATTTCGCTGAGCGAATTGATTTTATATTTTTCCATTACCCTTGGTAAATCTTCAATAATGTTCTTGCAAGCGTAGGGCTCTACAAGATTAGCGGCACCAACCTGAACGGCGGTAGCGCCTGCTAACATCATTTCAATAACGTCTTCGGCCGAGCTTATGCCGCCCATACCGATAATGGGGATTTTAACCGCTTCGTAAACCTGGTATACCATACGAAGAGCAACAGGCATTATTGCACTTCCCGAATAGCCGCCCATTTTGTTGGCGATTACAGGTTTTTTGGTGTTAAGGTTAATTCTCATACCAAGCATTGTGTTTATCATACTGATACCGTCTGCTCCTGCTTCTTCACAGGCCTTTGCAATAGACACAATATCGGTAACATTGGGTGAAAGCTTAATATAAATTGGTTTGGTGGTAACGGCTTTTACAGCCTTGGTTACTTCTGCCGCAGATTCGGGGCAAACGCCGAAGCTCATTCCGCCGCCGTGAACGTTGGGGCAGCTTACGTTTACTTCAATCCAACCAACCTGCTCTTCCTTATCGATTTTTTCGCAACAATAAACATACTCGTCAATTGAAAAACCGCTGATATTAGCCATAACCGGCTTGTGGAAGCACTTTTTAAGCTCGGGCAGTTCTTCGGAAATAACCTTTTCAATACCGGGGTTCTGAAGACCAACGGCATTTATCATACCCGAAGGACATTCAGCAATTCGGGGGGTGGGGTTGCCGAAGCGTGCTTCTTTTGTGGTACCTTTGAAAGAGAAGGTGCCAAGCATATTAATATCGTAAATTTCATTGAATTCATAACCGAAGCCAAAAGTTCCCGAAGCGGGAATAATGGGGTTATCGAGCACAATACCGCTAAGGGTTACCTTGGTATCTACCATACTATTCCCTCCTTAACAAGCACGGGGCCGTCTTTACAAATGCGCATATTGCCGTATTTTGTTTTGCAGGAGCAACCCATACAAGCGCCAAAGCCACAGCCCATTCTTTCTTCGAAGCTGAACTGACCGGAAGTTGCGGTTGCATTATAAACTGCTTTAAGCATTGGTTCGGGGCCGCAGGTGTAGAAGTAGGTGTATTCCCCTACCATATTAAGCGCATCGGTTACGAAGCCTTTAATACCGTAGCTGCCGTCGGCGGTGGTAACAAATACCTTTGCGCCGAGTGCCTTGAATTCTTCTTCGTAAAATACGTCTGTTTTGGAATTAAAGCCAAGTATTACAGACACCTGTTTGCCCTCTGCAATAAGTTTTTTTGCAAGCGCATAAAGTGGCGGAACGCCAACGCCGCCGCCAATAAGAAGCGGCTTTTCGCCTGCAAGACCTAAATAGTAGCCGTTGCCAAGGCCGGTTAAAATATCGAGCTCGGCGCCTGCTTTAAGTCCCGACATATACTCGGTACCCTTGCCCACAACCTTGTAGATTAGGGTTAAAACGCCGTTTTCAAAGTCGCAGACAGAAATTGGGCGGCGAAGGAACATTCCGTCAAGCTTGATATTAACGAACTGACCGGTTGCAGAAATATCGGAAATATCGCCCGACAAGGTCATTTTGTAGACCTTATCGGCAATATTTTCATTGGTTAAAATTTTGAAAATTGATTGTTTCATTTTAAAATTCCTTATGCATCGATAGTGGAAATTGTAAGTGTGGTTTCTTCAAGAACGTCGAGCAGCACCTTTACTGTATCGAGTGCGGTAAAGAGTGTTGCATTGTTCTCGATAGCGTAGCGGCGAATTTCGGCACCGTCGCTTAACTGGTCTTTAGAAGAAATATCACGGGTGTTGATGATATATGCGATATGTCCTTGACGGAGTGCATCGATAATTTCGTCGCTGCCCTCATTAATCTTCTTAAGAACGTGGGTACGAATACCGTTTTCTTTAAGGAACTTTGCAGTGCCTGCAGTTGCCTGAATGTTGAAGCCAAGATTGTAGAAGCGGCGAATTAAGGGAAGTGCTTCTTCCTTATCTTTATCGGCAATGGTTGCAAGCACGGTACCGTAATTCTGAAGCTTCATACCCGAAGCCTGAAGCGCTTTATAGAGTGCACGGTTAAGCTTATCGTCGTAGCCTATAGCTTCGCCGGTAGACTTCATTTCAGGTGAAAGATATGCATCAAGACCGCGGAGCTTATTGAAGGAAAATACAGGAACCTTTACGTACCAACGCTTTTTCTCGTCGGGGTATAAATCGAATATACCAAGCTCTTTAAGACTCTTGCCAAGAATTACTTCGGTAGCAATATCTGCAAGGCTGTAGCCGGTTGCTTTTGAAAGGAAGGGTACGGTACGTGAAGAACGGGGGTTAACTTCGATTATATACACATCGTCGTTATCGTCTACAATGAACTGAATATTGTAAAGACCTACAATGCCGATACCCACACCGAGTTTCTTTGCGTACTGAAGAATTGTGCCCTTAACCTTGTTTGAAATACTGAAGGTTGGGTATACGCTGATAGAGTCGCCCGAGTGAATACCCGTACGCTCGATAAGTTCCATAATACCGGGTACAAATACGTTTTTACCGTCGCAAATTGCGTCGATTTCAACTTCTTTACCCTGAATATATTTATCGACAAGTACCGGCTTGTCTTCGTCGATTTGAACTGCTGTTTGCAGATAGTGGCGAAGCTGTTCCTCGTTGGCAACTATTTGCATAGCACGTCCGCCAAGCACGAATGAAGGACGAACAAGTACGGGGTAACCAATTTCCTTAGCGGTTGCAACACCTGCTTCGATGGAAGTTACAGCCTTACCCTTAGGCTGAGGAATACCAAGCTCTGTTAAAAGTTTTTCAAAGGCATCGCGGTTTTCGGCACGTTCAATAGCGTCGCAGTCGGTACCTATAATTTTAACACCACGCTTCATAAGGGGCTCTGCAAGGTTAATTGCGGTTTGTCCACCAAGCGAAGCTACAACACCTTCGGGCTTTTCGAATTCGATAATATTCATAACGTCTTCGGGGGTTAAGGGTTCGAAATAAAGCTTATCGGCAGTTGTGTAGTCGGTTGAAACGGTTTCGGGGTTATTGTTAATAATAATTGCTTCGTAACCCGAATTTTTAATTGTTGTTACGGCGTGAACGGTTGAATAGTCGAATTCAACACCCTGACCGATACGGATGGGACCTGCGCCAAGAACAACAATTTTCTTTTTATTTGTTAAAACGGAAGTGTTTTCGCCGGTATATGAAGAATAGAAGTAAGGAATATATGCGCCGGTGTGGCAGGTATCTACCATACGGAACACGGGGAATAAATTCTTTTCCTTGCGGTAAGCGAATACGTCAAGCTCGTCGCATTCCCACATTCTTGCAACATATTTATCGGAGAAGCCCATTTTCTTAGCAGCTTTAAGAGTATCTAAATCGAAGGGGTTCTGCTTTAAGGTTTCTTCCATATCGATAATACGCTTAATTGCTTCAAGGAAGAAGGCAGTAATTTTTGTGATTTCGTGAATTTCTTCAACCGTAGCGCCACGGTAAAGAAGCTCTGCTATTGCGAAGATGTTATCATCTCTGAATTCGGCGATATACTCACGAAGCTCGTTATCGCTCATATTATCGAACTTAGAATGATAGATATGGTTTACACCGATTTCAAGTGAACGAATACCCTTAAGAAGACTTTCTTCTAAGGTAGAACCAATTCCCATAACTTCACCCGTAGCCTTCATTTGTGTACCAAGGCTGTTGGAAGCCGAAGTGAATTTATCGAACGGGAAACGGGGTAATTTTGCAATTACATAGTCAAGTCTTGGTTCGAAAGCAGCGGTGGTATTGGCTATTTTAATATCTTCAAGCGCCATACCTAAAGCAATTTTAGCGGTAACTCTTGCAATGGGGTAACCGCTTGCCTTTGAAGCGAGCGCCGAAGAACGTGAAACACGGGGGTTAACTTCAATTAAATAATACTCGCTGGTTTCGGGGTTGAGTGCGAACTGAACGTTACAGCCGCCTTCAATTTTAAGCTCACGAATAATTTTAATTGCGGAATCGTTAAGCATTTTGTGGTCGTGTTCGCTGAGTGTCATAATGGGGGCAACAACAATAGAGTCGCCGGTGTGAACACCAACGGGGTCGATGTTTTCCATTCCGCAGATGGTTATAGCGTGGTCGTTAGAGTCGCGCATAACTTCGAATTCGATTTCTTTATAACCCTTAACGCTCTTTTCAATAAGAACCTGATGAACAGGAGAAAGTTTGAATGCATTAAGGCCAATTTCAATAAGCTCTTCTTCGTTGTTTGCGAAGCCGCCGCCGGTACCGCCAAGGGTAAATGCCGGACGAAGAACTACGGGGTAGCCAATTCTTTCGGCAGCAAGTTTTGCTTCGTCTAAGCTATAGGTGATTTCGGAAGGAATGGTAGGTTCGCCAATAGACTGGCAAAGCTCTTTGAAGAGTTCACGGTCTTCGGCACGTTCAATACTTTCGCTTGATGTTCCAAGAAGTTCAACGCCGCACTCTTTTAAAACGCCCTTCTTTTCAAGTTGCATTGCAATATTAAGTCCTGTTTGTCCGCCAATGCCGGGAACGATTGCATCGGGACGTTCATAGCGAAGAATTTTTGCAACGTACTCAAGGGTTAAAGGCTCCATATAAACCTTATCTGCGATTGTGGTATCGGTCATAATAGTAGCAGGGTTAGAGTTAACAAGCACTACCTGATAGCCTTCTTCTTTAAGGGCTAAGCAGGCCTGTGTACCTGCATAGTCGAATTCTGCGGCCTGACCGATAATGATAGGACCGGAACCTATGATTAAAACCTTTTTAATGTCTGTTCTTTTTGCCATTTTAGTTTCCTCCGTTATATTAAGCTTCTTTATACACAATTTGTCCGTTTGAGAAGGTCATTTTGCATCTGCCGAAAAGTTCTTCGCCTTCGAAGGGCGAAGCCTTACCCATTGACACAAAGTCTTCTTTATTAACTGTGAATTTTTCGTTCAGGTTGAAGACCGTTAAATCGGCCTTGGCGCCTACCTTTATTTCGGTACCTATGCCGAAACGCCGTTTAGCGTTAACGTTTAATAGTTCAATTAATTTTTCAAGGGTTATTATTCCCGTTTTTACAAGCTTTGTGTAGCATACTGCAAACGCAGTTTCGAGCCCTACAACACCCATTGCACTTTTTTCTAAACCTTTTGCCTTTTCTTCGGCCGAATGGGGTGCGTGGTCGGTTGCGATTACGTCTATTGTGCCGTCTTTTATGCCTTCAATTAAAGCAAGACGGTCTTCTTCGCTTCGAATGGGCGGATTCATTTTAAACCTGCCGTCTTCTTTTAGCATCATATCGTTCATTGTTAAGTAATGCGGACCCGTTTCGCAGGTTATGTCTACGCCTTGCGCCTTTGCATTTCTTATAAGTTCAACACTTTCTTTAGTGGAAATGTGGCAAACGTGATATTTGCATCCGCTTTTTTTTACAAGCTCTATATCTCTTTTAATGGGGCCCCATTCGCTTTCACTGCATATACCCTTATGGCCGTGCAGTTTAGCATATTCGCCGTCGTGGATGTAGCCGCCGAAAAGCAGACTGTTATCTTCACAGTGGGCCGAAATTATTTTGCCCAGCTTTTTTGCTTTTTGCATGGCAGAAAGCATAACTTCTTCGCTTTGTACTCCCCTGCCGTCGTCTGAAAAGCCTATGACGTCTTTAGCCATACCTTCCATATCGGAAAGCTCCGTACCGTTTTCGCCAACGGTGATGGTGCCGAATGGGTAAACGTTTATTTTGGCTTTGCTCTTAATAATATCGAGCTGCTGCTTTAAATGCTCGCAAGAGTCGGGGCAAGGTTTAAGGTTAGGCATTGTGCAGACGTTTGTATAACCGCCCTTGGCGGCCGCCAGCGTACCTGTTGCAACCGTTTCTTTATAAGAAAAACCCGGTTCACGAAGATGTACGTGTACATCTGTGAAACCGGGAAAAACAGTAAGCCCTTCACAAGAAACAACAATAGCGTTGGAATGGGAAATATTTTGACCGATAGAAACAATATTTCCACCGTCAATAAATAAGTCAACCACTGAAAAAGAATTATCTATATAAACGTTTGCTGATTTGAGTAGATATTTCATAGTGCAGTCTCCTTACAGATTTTTTCAATTATACCATAAGGAAATAACACTGTCAATAAAATTAGAATAAAAATATTTATATTTATATATACGCCAAAAATCAGGGGTTATTCGGTATATGTTTTATGATTTTCTTATATACAAACACGTAACAAATTGCGCTTATAATTAAAGACATTACTTCGGCTATGGGGAAACACAGCCAGAAAGCATTTATATTATTGCTGAATAAAACTGCAAGTAAATATGCGGCCGGCAGTAACACCACAAGCTGACGGCATACCGACACAATAAGCGATAGCGTTCCCTTACCAAAGGCTTGGAAAACAGTTCCCATTACAATACAGAAGCCTGCGAAAATGTAGTGAAGACTAATAATTCTGAAGGCAGGAACACCAATTGAAAGCATGTGTTCGGACGCTTCAAACATAATAAGAAGTTCCTTCGGGAAAATTTGGAATACAGCAATGGCAATAAGCATAATTCCCGTTGCATAGGTTACGGCAAGACGAATACATTTTGTAATTCTTGCACGCTTTCCTGCGCCGTAGTTGTAGGCTATTATGGGAACTATGCCGTTATTCATACCAAAAAGAGGCATAAACGCAAACGACTGAATTTTATAGTATATTCCAAGAACTGCGGCGGCGGTTGTTGAGAAGAAATCGATTAAAATTTTATTAAGCGAGAAATTCATAACCGAGCCGATACCCATCATAAGCATTGACGGAACGCCTACCGAATAAATACGCTTTACGGTTTCTTTGTGGAACCTAAAGCCCTTGAAATTAAGCGAAATTTCGGGGTTGTATTTATGATTTAAAATAATGCCTACAAAGCAAGAAAGCATTTGTCCTATAACTGTGGCAAGGGCTGCACCAATTACGTCTAAATCGAAAACGAAAATAAGAATTGGGTCTAAAACAATATTTGTTATGGCGCCTATTCCCTGCGTATACATTGAATAAACGGTTTTGCCGGTTGCCTGCATAAGACGTTCAAAAATAATTGAAATATAAACAAAAACCGAGCCTATGGTACAAATGGAAATATACTGTGTTCCGTATTTAATTATTAATGCATTATCTGTTTGAATTTCAAAAAAAACACGTGAAAAGAATACACCAAACAGCACAAACAAAAACGAAGAAAGCACTGCAAGAGCAACACCGTTGGTAGCCGCACGATTTACGCCTTTAGCATCTTTTTCGCCAAGGGAACGGGAAAGCAGTGCATTCATACCGACACCCGTACCAGTTGCAACGCCTATTAAAAGATTTTGCACGGGAAAAGCAAGCGATAAGGCTGTAATTGCTTCTTCGCCGATTTTGGCAACAAAAACACTGTCTACCACGTTATAAAGCGCCTGAATCAGCATTGAAGCGACCATTGGCAGCGACATTGTTATAAGTAGTTTATTAACGGGCATAACGCCCATTTTATTCTCTTTAATATTTGACAAAATAACACCTCTTTTTTAACCTTAGGTATTCTATCACAGTTTGTCCCGTAAGGCAACAAAAAAAATACAGTCGGAGTTTTATCTTCCGACTGTATTTTTAAATTAAAGCACACATTGTAAGAACTGTTTGGTTCTTGGGTTTTGTGGGTTTTCGAAAATTTCTTTTGGAGTTCCTTCTTCGGCAATAACGCCGTCGGCCATAAATACAACCCTATCGGCAACTTCACGGGCAAAGCCCATTTCGTGAGTTACAACAACCATTGTCATACCGTCTTTGGCAAGGCTTTTCATAACGTCTAAAACTTCGCCTACCATTTCGGGGTCGAGGGCCGAAGTAGGCTCGTCGAAAAGCATAACTTCGGGGTTCATTGCAAGGGCTCGTACTATTGCCACACGCTGTTTTTGTCCGCCCGATAACTGATTTGGGTAGGTTTCGGCTTTATCGGCAAGGCCTACACGAGCCAAAAGTTCCATTCCTTTTTGTTCGGCATCTTCACGGCTTACACCAAGAAGCTTCATTGGTGCAATTGTAAGGTTGCGAAGTACTGTAAGATGTGGAAATAAATTAAACTGTTGAAAAACCATTCCCATTTTTTGACGGTGTAAATTGATATTACATTTAGGGTCGGTAATATCTGCACCTTCAAACAAGATTTTGCCACCTGTTGGTTCTTCTAAACGGTTAAGGCAACGAAGGAATGTAGATTTACCGGAACCCGAAGGACCAATAACTACCACCACTTCACCCTTTTTTATTTCTATATCTATTCCTGTTAAAACGTTAAGTTCTTTAATGGATTTTTGCAGATTTTCTGTTTTAATTAAAACTTCATTAGTGTTCACTTCTGCGCAACCTCCTTTCAAGAATACTTACAAGTTTAGTAAGAATAAGAACAATTACAAGGTAAATAAGTGCAACTGCAATTAAAGGCATAAAGTTGCTATAAGTAAGCGAACGAATTTTAAGACCACCCTGTGTTAAGTCTGCAAC
>JAFOCW010000009.1 GCA_017381035.1 Clostridia bacterium
GTATGGGTTCGCCAAAGACACTTACAAGAAGCAGAAGACTTGATTTTTCTGATTTTTATAACAACGCTACCGAAATTATGACCGGTAAACCTTTAACCGTAGTTCCCGGCGAAAAGCACCCCGAACTTCTGTAACAGGACAGGCAAAAATTAAAATCCCTTTCATAGACTTACTATGAAAGGGGTTTTTTCTTTGCTTAATTTACTTTTACAAATTGCAACTTCACTTTTTTACTTAGCACTACACATAACCACACCCGGTTCCTTTCCGCCGGCACTTTCGGCAAAAGAAGAAGCCGAACTGCTAAAGCGTAAGGATGAAGGCGACGAAGAAGCCAAAGCGAAGCTTATTGAACATAACTTAAGGCTTGTGGCACACGTTATTAAAAAATATTACAGTACGGCAAGCGACCAAGACGACCTTATTTCCATTGGAACAATAGGGCTTATAAAGGCCGTTTCCACCTTTAAAAGCGACAAGGGCATAAGGCTTGCAACCTATGCGGCAAGGTGTATTGACAACGAAGTTTTAATGTATTTCAGAAGTATTAAGAAAACGGCGCAGGAAGTGCATTTCGGCGACCCGATAGACACCGACAAGGACGGTAACGCCCTTACACTTATTGACGTTGTGGCCGACGACGTGAACATTGCCGACGAAATTGACAAAAAGGTGAAAATCAGCAGACTTAGGGTTCTGCTTGAAACAAGACTTGACGACCGTGAAAAAGAAATTATACGCCTTCGTTACGGCATTGGCGGCGGTCAGGAGCTGACCCAACGGCAGATAGCCTCCATGCTTGGAATTTCACGTTCTTACGTGTCCAGAATAGAAACATCCGTTTTAAAAAAATTAAAACGGATGCTTTAAACTACTTATCTATTCTTTTTAGCAGTTCGGGTAGTTCTTCTACCGTATCTACTTCATAAGGGGATTTTTCAATATCGTGAAAGGGCCAGGTTCCCGTTGTTTTAACCCAGACGGGTGTGTAGCCTACCCTGCGTGAGCCTTCAACGTCGTTAAGCGGATGGTCGCCGACGTACATCATCTCTTGGGGTTTTATGCCGATTTTTTCGGCCATAACTTCAAATGGCTTGGGGTCGGGTTTTCCTACGCCGACGTCGCCGCTTATAACCACCTGGTCAAAAGTATTATCGAGACCAAGCATTTTAAGCTTTAAGGTTTGTGGGTTATGGCGACCGTTGGTTACAAGGCCGAGCTTGTAGCCCATTTGCCTGAGTTTTTGTAAGGTAGGTTTAGTAAAGGGAAACTCTACTGCGGCAACCGGCCAGCATTTATCTACAATTACACGAACCGCTTCTATTGCCTCTTGGTCGTTTAAGGTAATAAGATTTCGTCTGGCACATTCTTTAAATACGTTTACCCAATCGAAATATATGTATTCCTTTTCAATTTCTATTAGTTTTTCAATGAATTCTTCGCACGAAAGGTCTTTAGAAATTCTATCTTTATAGTGATTATAGAAAACGTGCAGAGTTTTTCTTAGTGTTGCATACCTATCGAACAAGGTATGGTCTAAATCGAATACAATTGCGCGAAACATCAGTCGCCTCCGGAAATTAGAATACAAATTGAATAAGCAGCATATAACAGATTGTACCACCTGCAATGCTAAGCAGCGTATTTCTTTTTAAAAAATGAAGAACTACTACAATAAAAACACCTATAAGCTCGGGCAGTCCGAAAGGAGCTGCCAAAAGGTTTACAGATTTTAAGCAATAAACTACAAGCATTGCCATAATTGAATATGGCAGATAACGGCCAAGGTATAAAATTATGTTTGGCGTTTTGCGGTTTGCCGAAAAAACGGCGAAGGGTATGAACCTGAGCGCCGCCGTAATTGCGGCAATTACCAAAATGCTTATTAATAAAGAAGTATTATTCATTTTCGGCCTCCTTTATAAACCTTTTAAGGAGAATTAAAGAGACGGAAATTAATGTCATTGTTGGAATTAAAAAAGCATCGGCCCCGAAAATAAGCAGGCAAATTACCGCAGATGCAAGGCCTATTACGGCAGGAAGATGTTTTTTGGTAGAAAGCCACTGTTCAATAAAAATTGTTACAAACAGCGCCGTCATACAAAAATCTATTCCTGCGGTGTTAAAGGGTATGGCCGAGCCTATTAGCGAACCCAGCGCACAGCCCGTAATCCAATAAAGGTGGTTGGCAAGCGAAACTGCAAGCTGATACTTGCCTTTATCGGCATTTTCGGGGTAAAAGTCGGAGCAGAGCAGAGAATAGGTTTCATCGGTCAAGGCAAATATAAGGTAGGGCTTTTTCTTTCCTGCATCTTTATATTTGCCTATCATTGAAATACCGTAAAACAGATGCCTTGCATTTACAAGAAGGGTTGTAAGCGCAATAGTTATTAAGGACGCACCACCCGATATTAAATTTATGGCCACATACTGCATTGAGCCGGCGTAAACAAGCGCCGCCATTAAAACCGACCATAAAAGGCCGTAGCCGTGGCTGTTAAACAAAATTCCAAAACCAATTCCTAAAGCTATGTACCCTGTCATAACAGGGAGTGTTTTTATAAAAACGGTTTTTAAAAATTTTTTATTCATTATTTTTGGAATTCGAGCATTGTTCTGTAGGTTTCATAAACGTCAAGCTTTGAAACAATTTCAAAAGGTGCGTGCATTGAAAGCACGGGAACGCCAAGGTCTACAACGTCTACGCCCATATTGGCAACGTACATAGCAACCGTTCCGCCGCCGCCAAGGTCTACCCTGCCGAGCTCGCCCGTTTGCCAGATAACGCCTGCATTGTCGAGCATATTTCTGACGTAGGCAACGTATTCGGCAGAAGCATCGGACGTGCCGCTTTTACCACGGGCACCCGTATATTTTGTGATTACTGCGCCGTAGTTTAATTTTGCGGCGTTGCGGCTTTCCATAACGTCCTTGAAAGTTGGGTCAAGCCCTGCGTTAACGTCGGCCGAAAGACATTTTGAATTTCTGAGCGCTACTGTATAATCTACGCCCTGCTTTTCACACAAATCTCTTATAACGAAACGAAGGAAATCCGATGCAAGACCTGTATTTCCGTCGGAGCCGGTTTCTTCCTTATCGGCAAGGACGCAAACTGCGGTTTTTTCGGGGTTTTCGGTTTCGCAAACCGCAATAAGCGCAGGGAAAGCGCAAACACGGTCGTCGTGGCCGTATGCACCGATTAAGGAACGGTCAAGACCAACGTCTCTTGGCTTAACTGCAGGTACTACTTCAAGCTCGGCCGATAAGAAATCGGCTTCGGTAACACCGTATTTTTCGTTTAAGATTTTAAGAATATTAAGCTTTACAAGCTCGCTTGCCTTGTCGTCCTTAAAGGGAAGGCTACCAACAAGAACGTTGAGCTCTTCGCCGCGAATACCGTCGGAAAGGGTACGCTTGGACTGCTCTTGCGCAAGGTGCGGAAGAAGGTCGGTTACAACAAAGCAGGGCTCGTTTTCGTCTTCGCCAATTGCAACGTCTATGACGCTGCCGTCCTTTTTAGCAAAAACACCGTGAAGTGCCAGGGGAATTGTTGTCCACTGGTACTTTTTAATTCCGCCGTAATAGTGGGTTTTGAAAAGGGCTAAATCGGTATCTTCATAAAGGGGGTTGGGCTTTAGGTCCATTCTTGGAGAATCTATATGAGCCGCAGTAATTTGCACGCCTTCACTTGCAGGCTTTTTGCCCACAACAACAAAGGCGACCGACTTGCCACGGTTGTTAACAAAGTATTTATCGCCTGCGGCGTAGGTTTTGTTTTGGTCGTAAGCTTCGAAACCGTGCTCTTTAGCAATATTAATAGAAAGCTTTGTTACTTCCCTTTCGGTTTTTTTGGTTAAAAAGGCTTTATAGGCTTCGCAAAATTCGGTAACCTTTTGCCATTTTTCTTCGCTTATGTCTTTAAGGCCGTTTTCTTTTTTAAGAAAAAGCTCTTCCTTAAGCTTTTCGCCTACTGTTTTTTCAGCCATATCATTTTTCCTCCAGAAATTTAATTTTAGATTTAAAATCTTTGATAAAGGCGTGTTTGTCGCCGTTGTTATATATTATGTGCTGTGTTTTGTCTTTATAGTAATTATCGTTTTTGCCCGCCGTTAGTCTTAACTGAGCTTCGGCTTCGGTTAAGTTATCACGGCTGATAATTCGTGCCTTTCTGTCCCCACAGTCTGCAAGCACGGCAATAACGGCATTGCACAGACTGTCGGCTCCGCTTTCGTAAAGGGTTGGAGCGTCAAGCAAAATTTTTTCGGAATCTGCGTTTTCAATTTCTTTTTTAATTAACTCAACCACGAAGGGTAGCATTGTTTTGTTTAAAAGCTCGGTACCGTTAGTACTTGAAAATGCCTTTTTTGCAAGGGCTTTTCGGTTAAGTATTCCGTCTTCTAAAATATCTTGCCCGAAGGCAGTGGTAAGCGCCGCTAAGGTGTTTTCTTGCTCGGCCGCTTTTCGTGCAATAATATCGCAGTCGAGCACTGTATAACCTAAATCTGCCGCCGCTTTAGAAAGTGTTGTTTTGCCCGAGCCCGTGGGGCCGGTTAAGCCTAAAATAAATTTCATAGTTTTATCACCTTAAAGCCTGCCGCACGTATAAGTCGGTTATACACCGCAAGGCCTACACCGTCTTTTTTAGGTGCGTGGACGTAAACCGTTTTAACCTTAAGGTTGTCGCTTTCACGCAGAAGCCCAAAAAGATTTTTAGCCTGCGCTTCGGCGCTGTCTTCTTCGCCCAGTGTTAAAACGGGAACCTTAATTTTATCTTTTTCTTCACTAAAACAAATAGCCGCACAGTTTTCGTTTGAATTTACAAAAGAAATAAACTCGGCTTTTTCGGCTTCGACCAAAAAGACTTCGGTTTTTGGGGAATAGTGCTTGTACATCATTCCCGGCGAAGCCGCTTTTTCGCCCTTTTGCAGTTCTTCTAACACGGCTTTATCTATAACTAAATTTGGTATTACTTCTTTAAGCTGTTCGGCTGTAATAAAGCCGGGGCGCAAAAGCCTTGGTGGAGTTGCCGCCAAGGAAACAACGGTTGATTCAAGCCCCACTTCGCACTCGCCCGACATAATTACCGCGTTTATTCTGCCGTCTAAATCGGTAATTACGTGGTGATATGAGGTTGGGCTTGGACTGCCCGAAAGGTTGGCGGACGGTGCGGCAAGGGGCAAACCGCCGACCCTTATAAGTTCCCTTGCAACAGGGTTGCTTGGCATACGAACGGCAACTGTTGAAAGACCTGCCGATACGCTTGATGCAATTTTTTCGCCCTTAGGCAGTACCATTGTTAAGGGGCCGGGCCAGAATTTTTGCGCTAAAACTTTTGCGGTGGCAGGAAATTCGCCCACAACGCTACTAAGCATTTCCATATCACTTATATGAACGATTAATGGGTTGTCCTGCGGTCTGCCCTTAGCGGAAAAAACCTTAGCTATTGCGGTGTTGGAATACGCCGAAGCGGCAAGACCGTAAACAGTTTCGGTAGGCATGGCAACAATGCCGTCTGCCTTTAAAATTTCGGCAGCAGCGGTAATGCCTTCCTTGTTGTCTTTAAGTCTTAGTGTTTCCATTTTTATTCCTTATTTTTCGGCTTCGGCCTTTAGCATTTCTGTTCTGTAATAGGTTATAAGCGAATCTACTATTTCGTCGATATCGCCGTTTACTATTGTATCGAGCTTATAGAGTGTAAGTCCGATTCTGTGGTCGGTAACACGACCCTGGGGGTAGTTATAGGTTCTGATACGTTCGCTTCTGTCGCCCGTACCTACCTGCGCCTTACGGTCGGATGCAATGGCTTCGTTTTGTTTTTCTTGCTCTATTTCGTAAAGGCGTGAACGAAGCACCTTCATTGCCTTATCTTTATTTTTGAACTGGCTTCTTTCGTCCTGACATTCAACCACAAGACCTGTGGGAAGGTGGGTAATACGAATGGCCGATTCGGTTTTGTTGATGTGCTGACCGCCGGCACCCGAAGAACGGAAGGTATCTATTTGAAGGTCGGCAGGGTTGATGTCTACTTCTACGTCGTCGGCTTCGGGGAGCACCGCAACGGTTACGGTTGAAGTATGAATTCGGCCCGAGGTTTCGGTTTCGGGTACACGCTGAACACGGTGAACGCCGCTTTCGTACTTGAAGCGTGAGTATGCGCCTTCGCCCTCTATCATAAAGCTGACTTCTTTATAGCCGCCAAGCTCGGTTTCGTTGGCGTTGATTATTTCTACCTTAAACCTGCGAGATTCGGCATACATTGTGTACATACGGGTTAAAACACCTGCAAACAGAGCCGCTTCTTCGCCGCCAGCGCCGCCGCGGATTTCAACAATTACGTTGCGGTCGTCGTTGGGGTCTTTGGGTAAAAGCAGAATTTTAAGCTCTTCCGAAAGGGTTTCAATATTGGCTTTGGCTTCTAAATATTCTTCTTCAACAAGCTCTTTAAAATCTTTATCGAGTCCGCCTGCTTCAAGAAGCTCGGACGCTTCGGCCTCGGCCTGCTTTGCCGCCGCATATTCACGGTATTTTTCAACAATAGGGGTGAGCTCTTTGTGCTCTTTCATTAATTTTTTGAATTGCTCGTTATCGGAAATAACGGCAGGGTCGGAAAGAAGCTGACCAACCTCTTCGAAACGCATTTCAACAGATTTTAATTTATCAAACATTTGTATTCTCCAATACTTTTTTTATATTTCTTTCGACCTTTACACGCGGTGTCATAACCTCACGGCCACAACCTATGCAGCGTATTTTAAAGTCGGCTCCTATGCGGAGCACCGAAAAGGTATCGGCACCGCAGGGATGTTTTTTCTTCATTTGTAAGACGTCGCCTACCTTAATGTCCATAAGCGCCTACCTTCCCATAATAATATTTATATTATTATATAACAAATATATTTTTAAAGCAACATTTTCTTGATTATCTTGTATTAAAATGTTAAAATTATTATAACTTTACGGAGGTATACTCAATGAAACTTTTACACACCGCCGACCTACACATCGGCGCAGAACTTGCTTACCTTGATTCTTTGCGTGAAAGCCGAAAGTACGAGGTTTTGGAAACCTTTAAAAATATATGCGGGCTTTGCGTAAAAGAAAATGTCGAATTTTGTCTTATTTCGGGCGACCTTTTCGATTCCAATGCCGCCGCGGCCGAATTTGCCGAGCCGGTGTTCAGATATATGCGTGAAGCAAAAAACACAAACTTCTTATACGTTGCGGGCAACCACGACCCGCTTGATTCTTCGTCCCCTTTTAAGAATTTCACTTTACCCGAAAATCTTACTGTTTTCGGCGAAGAATACGAAACGGTTGAGTTCCCCGAATTTAAGGTAAGGGCTACTGGCCGTTCTTTTTCACATTCTTCAATGTCTTTTTGCGATATGCCCAAAATGCCGCAAGACAACTTTATTAATTTGCTTTTGCTTCATGCCGATTTTGGTGCCGGCGACAGCAGCTATAACCCCATTGGCACAAGCTTTGTAGAAAACTGCGGAGCCGACTATCTGGCGCTTGGCCACATTCACAAACGCACCGCTGTTGAAAAAATCGGGAACACCTGGCTTTCCTACTGCGGTTGTCCCGACGGACAAGGCTTCGACGAAGCAGGCGAAAAGGGCGTTTACGTGGGTATTATTAATAAGGATGGCTGCAGACTGCACTTTACACCCTGTTCTTCCCGCATACACGTGGTTAAGAAGTTCGATTTAAGTGAAGCCAAAAATACCGAAGACGCAAAAAAGACTATTTTAGATGCACTGCTTTTTGAATTAGGCGAAAATTACGACCGCAACCTGTACAAGCTAACCCTTGTAGGCACCCCTGAAAACCTTGGCGACATAAATATTTCAGAGCTTTTGGCAGAGCTCAAAGGCAAGTTGTATTTTGTGAAAATTAAAAACCGCTTAAAGCAGAAGTTAGATTTAGATTTACTGTCTAAGGAAATTTCGCTTAAGGGCCTTTTTGTTAACCGTATGCTTGAAAAAATAAAATCGGCAGACGATACCGACAAGAAAAAACTTATTGATGCCCTTTATTTAGGGCTTGACGCTTTTGACGGGGAGGTTGCTTACGATGAAGATTAAATGCGTTGATATTGCTTCTTTCGGCAAATTTAAAAATTTTCATTTAGACCTTACCGACGGGCTTACCGTTATTTTCGGCGAAAACGAAAAGGGCAAAACTACCCTTATGGCCTTTATACGTATGATGTTTTACGGAAACACCGGCAAAGCTTCGGGCATTGATAAAAACCCCCGTAAAAAGTACAGACCTTGGAACAGCGACCTTATGGCAGGAAGCATTACCTTTGAACACGAAGGGGTTACCTATAGGCTTGAAAGAGAGTTCAAGTCTTCAAACTCTACCGATAAAATTTCCCTTATAAACCTTGATTTAAACGAAAAGCAGAGTATTTCGGGAAGTGATGATATCGGTGCTAAATTTTTCGGCCTTACCGACGGCGCATTCGAGCGCAGCGTATTTATTGCCGAGTCTTCTTTTTCTGCTAAAAACGAATCGGCCGACGGAGAAATTAACGCAAGGCTTTCCAACATTGCATCAACCGGCGATGACGACGTAAGCGCCGAAAAGGTTTTTGTAAGGCTCAGAACTGCAAAGGAAGCGCTTTTATCGAAAAGCCGCAAAATTGGCAAATTAGATAAAGCTACCGCTTCACTTCAAGAGTTAAGCGACAAAATTAAGGTGGCAAAAGAAACCGAAGACAAGGTTTTGGCTTTAAAAGATAGCGCCGCAGCAAAGGAACAGGAAATAGCCGACAGCACGGCTGCCGCCAGCCTTCTTTTTGACCAACTTAAAAATTCCGATAAAATTAAGAAACGCAACTTTGTTTTAAGGTACATTGAAGCCGAAAAAGAAAGGGCAACCGCTAAGGAAAAATTGACCCTTAAGGACGGTAGTTTTGCAGATAAAGCATATATTTTATCGCTTAAAGAAAAGGCCGCTAAAATTGTCGACGCAAAGGCAAAAGTTGCCGAAAACAGCGCGGCTCTTGCCGAAAAGGAAAAAGATATTGCGGCTTTGGGCGCATCGCTTGCGGCTATGAATACTGCTGACAACGGCGCAGTTGCTTTGCTTGAAGAAAAGCTAAATAATACCGACAAAAATATTAACGCCTGCAAGGGTGTAAACGAACAACTTCAGGCCGAAATGCTTGCTAAAAAGTCAACAAAGAAAAATAATTTGCCCCTTATTATTGTAGGCGTGGTTATAGCTCTGTTGGGCGGCGCGGCATTTTTATTGCTTGCAGACCAGCTTATTAAAACGGCATCGCTTTGTGCCGCTTTTGCCGGAGTTGTACTGTTTGTTTTAGGCTTTGTTATAAAAGCCAAGGTTTTGCCCGACACCACCGAAATTAGTGCTAAAATTAATGAAAATTCCGTAAAGCTTGATATGTTGCTTAAGGAAAAAGAAACTGTTCTTGAAGAAATTTCAAAAGTTAAAGCGCAGAACAATGCACTTCAAATTGAAGCCGCTTCAAAATCGGCGCTGATTAACGATAAAAAGGCCGACCTTGATATACTGATTAACGAAACCGAAAAGCTTTCCGCTTTAAAGGTTGCCGCAGAAGAAGATTTGGCGACAACTTTAGGCTTACTTAAGGTAACAAACGGCGGTGCCGAAGAGACTATTTCGGCTCTTGAAAATGCACTTTCCTATTACGATATGATTTCAAGCAAAATCTCGGTTCTGGCAGACAATGCCGCCTGCTCTTCGCTTAGCGAAGCCGAAGCAAAACTTGAAGCCTATAACAAGGACGGTACCGTCCCCGATTTAAGAAACGATGAAATTGACGCTCTTAAAGAAAGGTTCCGTGCTCAAACCGATTATACGGGCACACTTAAAACCGAGCTTACCGCAATAAACGAACAAATTAAATCGGCGGTTGCTGCTACCCCACCCGTTGCCGTGTTAGAGCGTGAACAAGAAGAACTGCTTGAAAAAATTAAGGCTTACACCGAATTTACCGAAATTTCCGACCTGGCGCTAAGTTCCCTTGACGAAGCCTTCAGGGACCTTAGAAAGAACTATTCCGAAGTATTGGACCAACGAACTGCAGAAATATTTACAAAGCTTTCAAGTGATAAATATTTAACCGTCAGCGTATCTAAGAGTATGGAGCCTTCGGTTACAACCGAAGATGCCTTTGGCACAAAGGAAGCCGACTATTTAAGCGGCGGCACCGAAGACCAGCTTTACCTTGCGATGCGCCTTGCAGTAGCAGAGCTTATTACTAACGAAGGTGAAAAACTTCCCATTTTTGCCGACGACCCACTGAGCCAATACGATGACGGCAGAGTGCTTAAGGCATCTGCATTTTTAAAGGACTATGCAAGAGATAAACAATTAGTTATGTTTACCTGTCATTCCTTTATTAAGGACACGGCAGAAAAACTTGGAATTAAAACAATTGATATGTAGGTGATTTTATGATTACAACAAGGCCTTTCGGAAAAACAAACAGCGGCAATGACGTTACCCTTTACACCATTGACAGCGGCGAAGCTAAAGCAAGCATTATGGACTTCGGCGCAAATCTTGTGGCTTTTGAGGTTAAGGACATCAGGGGCGAATATGTTGATATCGTTCTTGGCTACGACGATGCTTCGGGCTACGATAACGACCGTGGAACATATTTCGGCGCAACCGTCGGACGTTTTGCAAACAGAATTGCCGGCGCAAAATTTACCTTAAACGGCAAGGAATATAACGTTACCAAAAACTTCAAAGGCAAGCACTGCCTACATGGCGGCGACGACGGTCTTTCGTTTGTTATGTATGACGTAACAGTTGGCGAAGACAGCCTTGCTTTCCACGTTGTTTCCCCCGACGGAGCCGAAGGCTTCCCCGGAAACCTTGATTTTACAGTAAAATACACACTTATAGGTACAGAGCTTACAATTGAATATCTTGCCAAAAGCGATGCCGATACGGTGGTTGGTTTTACAAACCATTCTTACTTCAACCTTAACGGCGGCACTTCGGGCAAGACCATACTTAACCACACATTAACGGTTGACGCCGACGGTTACTGCGAGGTTGACTGCGATGCGCTTGTTACCGGAAAGATTTTCCCCGTTGATAACACCCCGTACGATTTCAGAACGCCAAAGCTTCTTGGCGACGTTTTGGGCGATGAAACGGGCCTTCTTGGTGTAACGGGCGGCGGAATAGACAACAACTTAGTGCTTTGGGGCGCTAAAAGAGAGCTTTCCTACGCCGCTACCCTTTATAACGGCGATAACGGAATAGCCGTTGACTGCTACACCGACCTTCCCGGCGTGCAAATTTACACGGGAACCTTCCTTGATACCTTTGGTAAAAAGGGTACTCCCCACAAAAAGTTTGCGGCAATTTGCCTTGAAACCCAAGGCTGCGCAAACTCTATGAACGTTCGCTACTTCCCTTCCCCCATTCTTAAAGCAGGCGAAGAGCACTATACAAAAACCGTTTACAAAGCGTATGTGAAATAAAAAAAGCGTCGGCTATGGGTCGTACTCTAAAGGACAGTACAACAAGACATGAAAACACCCTTAGTTTTTTAAAAAACTAAGGGTGTTTATAATATTCTCTTTCTTTCTTAGTCAAGTTGTGCTATAATACAACTAACCGATAAATAAGAATTTGACAAGGAGGAATCGCAATGAAAATCGATGTCAATGAACTATTTGATGAACTTGGATATCTTCCTCAGGTGGAAGCAATTGCATTGGGGGGTTCGAGAGCAACTGGACGAAATGATACCAAATCGGACTACGATGTGTATGTATATATAACAGACAATATTGACGAAAATACACGAAGACGTATTTTGGGAAAATACTGTGGATATATGGAAATTGGCAATTCCTTTTGGGAGTTGGAAGATGATGTTACCTTAAAAGATAGCATTGATATGGACATTATATATAGAAATATGGACGATTTTGAAAAAATGGTGTCCTCCGTAGTTATAGATTGTGTACCATGGAATGGATATACTACCTGTATGTGGCACAATCTAATAACCTCCCAAATCGTGCTTGACAAGAATGGCAAGCTGCATATGTTACAGAAAAAATATCTCATTCCATATCCAGAAAAGTTAAAAAAGAACATTATTGCTAATAATTTAAAGCTTCTTAGCGGTATGTTGCCGTCATTTGATATGCAGATACAAAAGGCAGAGAATAGAGGCGACCTTGTAAGTATCAATCATAGGGTTACTGAATTCCTCGCAAGTTATTTTGACATTATTTTTGCTCTGAACGAGATGACACACCCTGGTGA
>JAFOCW010000010.1 GCA_017381035.1 Clostridia bacterium
AAATGCAACAAGCGCACTTGGTGCAAAAAAGTGTTGAAGAAGTAAATTTCACTTTATCGAACAGAGTAGTTACGCTACTTTTGCTTACTTTTAGCTCAATTCCGCTCCGTTTGGTTACTCTTTCGCAAAAAGCACTCGTTCTTTTGAACGAGTGCTTTTTTTGGGCCTAAAGGTGAAAACGGAAGCCTTGAAAAAGGTGCGGTTATATGGTAAAATTTAAAAAAATGAACTCAAGGGGAGTTATTATGAGAAGTTATACCATTATGCCCAAAACAGACAGCTGGAACGATATTCCCGTTGCCCCAATAGATACAAGACTTTGGACACCCGAAATTGATATTTCGGCAACCGCCCAGGTCTGCTACGATGCAGAAGCGCTATATCTGCGACTAACCGCAAAGGAAGCCAACATTCGTGCCGAAGAAAGCGGCCTTCTTGGCGTTCCGTGTAAGGACAGTTGCCTGGAATTCTTCTTTTCGCCTATTGCGGACGATACCCGTTATTTTAATTTTGAGTTCAACTCTGTAAAATGTATGCACCTGGGTTTTGGTAATTGCCGTCAGAACTCTGCCCGACTGCTTCCCAAAAAGCCCGAAGAACTTTTCGGCGCCTGCCCCAAGCTTACAGCAGACGGTTGGGAAATTACCTACAAAATACCCTTTAGCTTTATAAAACTGTATTTTAAAGATTTTACCGCCGCCCCCGGCAAAAAGATGCGCGCAAACTTCTATAAATGCGGCGACTTAACCGTACAAGAGCACTACTTTGCCTGGAACCCGGTAGATAACCCCACCCCCGACTTCCACCGACCCGAATACTTCGGCGAATTAATTTTCGGTTAATATGAATATATAACAAAGAAGACTGCCTTTTGGGCAGTCTTCTTTGTTTCTGAAAGGGTAAATTGTTGGTCGCCGTAAGGGCCTTCCCACATTTTATAGCCTGCCTTTGTGCTTATAATCATTTCGTCACGGTATGCGCCCAATTCTTCACGCAAAATTTTGCCGAAATTTTCTTCGGCGCTACCAACGGCAGGGAAGCCGTAGTTGTTAGCAATATCGAAATGTGTTATGCCGTTATTGAAGGCAGTAAAACACAAATCTTTCATATTTTCGAAGTTATCGTTTGCGCCAAAATTGTGCCAAAGTCCAAGCGAAACCAAAGGTAGTTTAAGTCCACTTGTTCCCGAGCTTTTGTACTTCATATTTTCGTATCTGTTATCCTGTGCAATATATGACATAATATCCCACCTAAAATTAAAATAGCTTTAAATATATTATAACTTAAAAAGCGCAAATTTTCAATCAAGGTATAAAAAATAAGCCAAGCGAATTATCGCTTGGCTTATTAGTTGTATAATTATTTACCTAAAAGAAGGCTTCTAATTGCTTCGATGTCTTCTGCGAAAGTAATAAGGTTATCACGGTTAACATCGGCTGCAGTAGTTTTGCTAAAGTCGCCATTAACAGTTTGTGCTGCAGCAACCATATCGCAAATATCAACTGTGTTATCAAGGTTAACGTCGGCATAAAGTGAACTGCGTTCGTTGTAGAAGACCTTGTCTTCGCCTGCGCCAATGTTAAATTTACGAATAACACCTGGGCTTACACTCATAATGTCGAAGCAAGCTTCGTTTTCGGTATTGAGTCTATTGCTATCAGGACGGGCAGTTGAAGAAGAAATATGCCAAAGGTCCATATTGGCATTGTAGGTGGTCCACTCTTGGTGTATATGACCGTATTGATAGGAAAGAACCTTTCCGTCGTCGGTATAAGTAACATCAATTCCAAGGGCTTCATTTTTATATGCAGTTTTATTATTATATGCTGCAATTACATCCTGAAGCTCCTTACCTAAAACAGGCGCTGTACCGTTAGAAGAGTTTGTTTGAGCATCTGTACCCATGTGAGAGAAGAAAATAGCATCATCAAACTCATTACTTTTTTCAAGGCTTTCAGCAACCCATTTTATCTGATCGGCTCCGTAATGTCCTCCGGCACAGGTACGGCCGTTATGATATTTGCCATATGTTTCTTCGCTCTCTTCGGTATATCCGGATTTGGTGTTTATTTCAAGAGAGGTGATGTTGCCGTTTTCATCGTATTCCTGATAATAGTTAATAGAATCAAGACAGAAGATACGGGTGATCTTACCGTTTTTCTCAAGGTCGTAATAATAATTTTTTGCATTGGGGTCGCCCTCGGGACGAACTATATTAGCAGGAGAAACAGGGTCTAAAACATAGTTTTTCCAATCAAGGTCGGAAATAATTTTTTCGCCATAGTTTACATTCCAGTCAGCATAAGTGTTGTCGTCGTGGTTACCAATAATAACAAAAACCGGCTTTTCACAAGCTGTAAAGGGAGATAAAATAGTGGTCATCTCGGTTTTCCAGCCTTCTTTTGTATCCCAAAAGCCCTGAACTATATCACCACCGATAGCAACAAAGTCTATAGAGTCATTGTTGTTAGCAAATTCAGTAATAATGCGGGCCTGCTCTAAAAGAACGTTGCCGTTGGTTGCATCCCAGTCATCGTTATAGAAATGAATATCGGTAATGAAAATATAGTTAACGGCTTCGTCGCTTTGGCTGGAAACTTGCTTGTTAGCAATTTGAACATCTATGCCATAGTATGCATCGCAAATGCTGTCGCTTGTAATTTGTTCGTAGGTTCCCTGACGAACGAAAGCAGCAAGATTATTAGGAACAAAAATGCTGTTTCCTGCAGGTTCTTTTTCAAACTTAACATAAGCGCCACGCTTCATTATCTTGCCGTCCATTACGTCTTCTGCATTAAGAGCAGAGAAGCATGTATCGCTAAAGGAAGGAGCAAGATTATCTGCAAGAATTGTGCCTGTTGGTAGGTAGATGTAATAATCGTGGTTGTTAAAGTCAAGCTGTGCGGGAACATAGGCCGCAGCGAATTTAAGAAGGGGCATTTTATTTGGGTTTGTCAAAACATCATCGCCCTTCATATTTTCTTTTGCAACAGTTTTAATACCTGCGCTATCTGTACCGGTTGACTGATAGCAGTTTGTAACGCTTGAAACAGCAGGAACAATACCGTTTGCGTTGTAGCAGTAGGAAAGGGTATTTGTACCTGTGGTGTTACCAAGCAGACCGTAGGTTCTTACGCCACCATTTACAGTTGCTAAAGAGTAAGAATTCATAATAGCAGTTTCGCCACCCTGAGCGTAACCACGGAATGCGCCTGCATCTGCGCCGTCGATATACACGTTGTTTCCAACATAGCAACCGTTAATATATGCTTTTGCACTGCCGTTAACAGTTCCAACAAAAGCAGCTGCGCCACATTCGTAATAGATAAAGCAGTTATCAATACCAAGGTTGCTTATGGTAACGGTATCGGAATCGACAACATAAGGCACAAGTCCCATACCCCAAGCATAAGATGTATATTTGGTAGCAGAATCTTTGTAGTAAAGACCGTAAACCACGTGTCCGTTACCATCAATAGTACCTGCAAACTTTTCGTGCTTTAGCCAAGATTTTGCAGTGTAACCTGCAGCTGCTGCACCTGTTGTCCAGTTAATTTGGTTAATATCGTTAAGATAAATGTCGTTTTTAATTACGAAGTGCTTGTTGTAGTATGCTTCATCTACGCCACCCTGAGAAATTGCAAGGGCAAGTTCTGCGCCGTTTGTAATTTCGTATGGGTCGCTTGCAGTACCACTACCGTTTGCAAAGCCTGTAGCTACTGTGCCGTCCCAAAGGGTAATTTGGGTGTCTTCGTCTGGGCCTTCGCCACCTTGGTCGCCACCTGTGGAAGCATTTTTAACGAATACAGAAGGAATAGGATATGTGTCGGTAGCAACAAAAGCTTCTGTTGTGTTAAGGTTAGGCATTTTAGAAGCATTTTCAAACACGTCTTTACCCTGCATCTTATCTGCAGTAATGGTGGTTACGTTATATTCGCACTGTCCACCACCTTTACCACTGTCTACTGTTTGGTAAGAGTTTATAAACTTGTAAACTGTATTCCCGTTTTCAGACCAATAGCTAGAAAGGGGTCCGTTTGCGTTAAAGCAGTTTTCAATGTAGGTGTAAGAGTTGTATTGACCGGCAACAAGGCCGTAGCCTGCGCTCTCGTTTCGTTTAGTTACAGTTGCTAAAGAACCACAGTTTTTAGCGTTAATTCTGGTATCGGTATAAACACAACCCGATAAAGCGCCTGCGTTATATCCGCTTACATAAACGCTGTCGGTTAAATAGCAGTTTTCAACATCTACGGTAGCTGCGCTCATTTGTGAGCCTATAAGTGCGCCTGCGTTATAGTTGCTGAAGAAATATGCGTTAGAAATTTTAAGGTTTTTAATGCTGGAGTTGCCAATTATGGTAGGAATAAGACCTGCTGCATAGGTAGGACCACCGTAATAGTCGGTGCTGTCAGAATGGAAGTATAAGCCGTATACTGTATGACCGTTACCGTCTATATGTCCTTGGAAGTCTGCACTAACTGCAGAGCTTGCGCCCCAAGTCCAATCTTTACTTAAATACCAAGCTTTAGGTGTATATCCGGCTAATGTAGCTTCACCGGTTGCCCAGTTAATAGCGTCTATATTGTTTAAGTAAATGTCTTTTGTAATTACAAAATATTTTGCTGTGCTGTCGGTAGAATAGAAACCACCGTTTTTAATAGCGTAAGCAAGCTGTGAACCATTTTCAATTTGGTATGGGTCAGCTTCGGTACCACTACCACCTGCAAAGCCTGTAGCCACTGTGCCGTCCCAAATTGCAGGAACTTCTACGCCTTCAAAGAAGGCAAGTTTTGGGAAGCCTTCGGTTGCAACATAGGTAAGTGCAGAGTTAAGGGTTTGCATTTTGCCTGCAGAGAAAACATCCAGACCCTTCATATTTTCTGCCGAAACAGTTGCAAAGTTGGTTTTATAGAAGTAGTTGTGGGAGCCT
This sequence comes from Clostridia bacterium, assembly GCA_017381035.1. Lineage (GTDB taxonomy): Bacteria > Bacillota > Clostridia > Oscillospirales > Acutalibacteraceae > SFWF01. The sequence continues at coordinate 4,931 of JAFOCW010000010.1, forward strand.
AATTCTACTGTTTGATAAGTATCGGTAAAGGTATATTTTCCTGTCCAGTTTGCGTTATCGTAAGAAGTGATAGGTCCGTTGGCGTTAAAGCTGTTTTTAACGGTTACGGTTGCCTGATAGCAGTTGCCTAAAAGACCGTAGTCTGCTGTACCTGAAACTCCTGCTAAAGAGTAGCAATTGTTAAGTGTAAGCATACCACCCGAACCACCACTGTAACCAACAAATGCGCCTGCGTCGCCACCGTTAAGTTGAACATTTTCGCCAACATAGCAGTTGTCAAAGGTCATATCGCCACCGTTTGAGGTTGCGACAAATGCAGAAACGCCACATTCAACATTAATAAATGCGTTATCAATACCAAGGTTTTTAAATGAAACCGCAGCATCTTCGGGTAATTTAGGAACTAGCGCAGTACCATAGTTTGCATAAGAAATCATTGAAGACGGGTTATCCTTACGGTACATACCGTAAATGGTGTGTCCGTCGCCATCGATAGAGCCTTGGAAGGAAACAGCTTGGTTAAACCAAGTATTAGGTGTGTAGCCTTCGGTTAAAACGGCGCCTGTTTTCCAGTCAATAGCGTCAATGCTGTTAAGATATATATCCTTTGTAAGAATATATTTCATATCTGCGCCGCCACCGTTTTTAATAGCGTATGCAAGTTCTGCGCCGTTTGAAATTTCATAAACTCCGTCGGAGTTTGTGTCTTTAGGAGCAGAAAGGTCAGATTGACCACCCCAAATTTTTGGCAACCCAACGCCTTCGAAAAGTGCAAGGCCGGGATACCAATCGGAAGAGAAGTTTGTGTTTAAGGTTGGGCTTACAAAACTTTCTAAAACACCGGAAATTAAAACATCGTCAACATAAACAGTTGCGCCGTTTTTGGCATAAAGCATAAGTGCTAAAACGTAATTATCGTCTGTGCCTTTGTCGGGGTTAACTGTTAAGGTAACGGTTTTCCATTCGTCTGTTGCAGCAGCTTTGGTTCCACTAATAGCAGAAGCAGTAGTGGGTACGGCACCAAGCTTTGCAAGACCTGCATAAATTTCTATGTCGCTGTCAGATTTATATGCAAATTTAATGGTGTAGTTACCGTCTTTAACAATATTAAAGGAATTTGCATTTTTAATTTCAAAGGCAGTAATACCTTTGTTTCCTAATGTGCTCTTCATTGCATATTTGCCAATGTAAGCACCACTTGAAGATAGCTCTGATGTAGCAGCGTTGTATGCAGTATTTCTTACGGGTTGAGAATAATCTTCAAAACCACAATAAAAATCGTTAATGGTAATGGGAAGCCAGTTGAAATATAAATCGGGGTAGTTGCCTGCAAGGTCGGTTACAGCAATACGATTTTCACATTCTTCGTCCGAGAAAACGCCACCAAAACGATAACCGTCTATAGTTTCGGGCTTAAGGTCTGCAACGGTTGTTATAGCCGAAACAGGAATAGCCTTGGTTGTATCGGGTGTATAGTTGTGAACGGTAGTCTTTGCACATTCGCCAACTGTAAAATCGTCAACCCATACGTCTACGTTAGAAGCACCACCACCAACGGCAGAAAGACATAGGTTTATGTAGTGTGATGTAGCAGGTGCAGTGTAGTAAACTACAGCTTCGTTCCAACCTGTTGTGCTTTCGTTAATTGTTGTAATTACAACGGGTTCCATCCAAACATCGTCATCGTCGTTAGGGTTCTGGTAAGAACAAATTGAATATTTTGCATGACGAAGTTCAAGGGAAAGTTCCTTGTTGGGAGTTTTTGCAACAAAGTACTTAAGCTTTATTTCGTAGGTTTTACCTGCAACAGGCTTAAAGTGGCTTGCAGTATCGCTTTCGCTTTTGTAAACACGAGCAATGGTTTGATAAATATTATCTCTTGCTGCGTTGCCTGCGCCTGTAAAGTGAAGCGCATTGCCTTCGCCCATTTCGCTAGGTAGACTGTCTACCCAAACAGACCACGCCGAAAAATGACAGATATCGGAACCGTCCATTTCGCGTGAGCCGTTTATAAGAAGGCTTGTTGCGTTTGAACCACCGTAATCAACGGTTTCACATTCTACGCTTTCGGGGAAATTGTCGTAATTGTTCACAGTAACATAAAGGTCTTCAACGCTTGCAGAAACCATTATGCCACCCACAAACACACTTGAAAGTACAAGTGCGAAGGCAAGAACAATACTAACTAGTTTTTTGTATTTTGCCATAAAAATTCTCCTTTCGAATTTTTATAAAATTTTTAAGTATACGCTATTAATATTATATAATAAAAAAAGATGGAATAAAAGCGTGTTTATTCCATCTTTTTGTAACTATATTCCGTCTAAACGGTCTTTTTTCGCTTTTTCGCTATAACTACTATTAAAATTGTAGCAATAATAGCCAAAACTACTGCCGAAACGGCAATAACTATATACAAGCCTAAATTGCCGTTTGCCGACATAAACGAGCCGGTGTTTGCAATTTTATCAAGGCCACCAAGTTCGCCTTCTTCGCCTGTTGGAACAATGTGTAAATCTTCGAAGAAGATACTTTGACCCATGGGGGAAGAAACCAAAATATAAGGCGCGTTCGCAATAAACTTAACTTCATATTTTGTCCATTTGCCAACCTTTAAGCCGGAGTATTCAAAAGCAACCTGACTACCAATGCCTTCAAGGTTAACATCGGGGTTGTTGGAATGTATAAACTTAACCTTGCCCGAAACACCTTCGGTGTCGGTGGAAAGCCATAAGGAAATATGGTATTCCTTACCAACTTCTAACGGGTGCTTGTATGAAATTAAGAAGGTCGGGTCAACCGTGCTGTCGGCTTTAGCGTGAAGCGAACGCCAACCACTTCTTACATATTCGGGCTTGTAACCTGTCATACCGGGCTTGTAAAGTTCAAAACCTGAATTGAAATCGTACTTTTCGTCAAAATCGTTTTCGAAGCTAACAGTAAAG
>JAFOCW010000011.1 GCA_017381035.1 Clostridia bacterium
ATGGTGATGATGGTGGTGATGGTGCCCTGATGAAGATTTAGTTTCAATGTGGCAGTGTTCTTCGTGGCAATGTTCGTTTTCACTTTCAAGTTCAAGGGTTGCGTGGCCAATGCCGTGTTCACGAAGTTCTTCACGCACAGCATCTTTTATTTTGTGGTGTTCCCCGTTTGTAACAACGTGCATAGTTGCGAAGTTGTTGTGTCCATCCATACTCCAAATATGAATATGGTGAACGTCAAGCACACCGTCAATTTCTGTAAGGTGCTCTTTAATTTCGGCAAGGTCGGTGCCATTTGGCGCCTTTTCAAGAAATAAATTCAATGCTTCCTTTAAATTGCCAACTGCGTTTATAAATATGAATACCGCTACACCAATAGACATTATTGGGTCAATAATTTTAATATCTGTAAAGCGCATAATAACGGCGCCAACAAGAACGACTACCCAACCAAGCACGTCTTCAAGCATGTGAAGGTTAACGGCCTTTTGGTTAAGCGAATCGCCTTCACGGGTAAAAAATGCGGCGGCAAGATTTACAAGTGCGCCAACAACGGCAAAAATTATCATTCCGTTATAATTAATTGCGGTAGGGTTTACAATTCGCACAATTGCGTTGTATATAACCGCAAGCGAACCAAAAAGCAGAATGAGTGTTGTAATAACACTTCCTATTACCGAATACCTGGTGTAGCCGTAGGTGTAAACTTCGTCGGGCTGTTTTTTGCTTTTTCTTTCCAAAAAGTACGAAGCGCCAATACTTGCGGCATCGCCAATATCGTGCACAGCATCGGAAATTATTGCAACGCTGCCGGTAAATATACCACCGAAAAATTCAAAAATTGAAAAAGATAAATTCAGAAGAAATGCAATAAGAATATTTTTTTCGGTCTTCATAAAATACCCCTTTAATAAATTCATAACCCAAGATATCATATGACATCTTGGGTTATATTATAAATCAAAAATTAAATTCTTGCAACGCCTGTTTCCTTAGCGGTTTTAATAACAGCTTCAGCAACGGCCTGTGCTACACGCTTGTCAAGTGCGGGTGCAATTATGTTTTCTTCCGAAATTTCATCGTCGGGAATAAGCGAAGCGAGCGCATAAGAAGTAGCAACCTTCATTTCTTCGTTGATGCAGGAAGCTCTGCAGTCGAGCGCACCACGGAATATACCGGGGAATGCTAACACGTTGTTAATCTGGTTGGGGAAGTCGGAACGGCCTGTACCAACAACACGTGCGCCTGCAGCCTTAGCAACGTCGGGCATAATTTCGGGTGTGGGGTTAGCCATGGGGAACATAATGCTGTCGGCCGCCATGCTCTTCACCATTTCGGGTGTAACAAGGTTTGGAGCAGAAACACCAATAAATACATCTGCACCGCAAAGTGCATCGGCAAGGGTGCCCTTCTTGTGTTCAAGGTTGGTAACCTTGGAAATTTCTTCTTGTGCAGGGTTGTTGTTTTCGTCGCCTTCACAAATAATGCCGAAACGGTCGCAGAAGGTAAGGTGTTTAACGCCCATATTCATAAGGTGCTTACCAATAGCAATACCTGCCGAGCCTGCACCGTTAATAACAACCTTAACTTCGCCAATGTTCTTTTTAACAAGCTTTAAAGCATTTATTAAAGCAGCTGCAACAACAATAGCGGTGCCGTGCTGGTCGTCATGGAAAATAGGAATATCGCATATTTCCTTTAACTTTTCTTCAATTTCAAAGCAACGGGGTGCAGAAATATCTTCAAGGTTAATTCCGCCGAAGGAACCCGAAAGAAGATAAATTGTTCTTACAATTTCATCAACGTCCTTAGACTTAATGCAAAGGGGGAATGCGTCAACGTCGGCAAAGGCCTTAAAGAGTGCGCATTTGCCTTCCATAACGGGCATACCTGCTTCGGGGCCAATGTCGCCAAGACCTAAAATTGCAGTACCGTCGGTAATAACTGCAACAAGGTTGCTTCTGCGGGTAAGCTCGTAAGATTTATTTATGTCCTTGTTAATTTCTAAACAAGGCTCAGCAACACCGGGGGTGTATGCTAAAGATAAGTCTTCTCTTGTGTTGATGGGTGCACGGGAGATAACCTCTATCTTACCGTTCCACTCATAATGCTTTTTAAGAGATTCAGCTCTGATATCCATGAATTAGTCCTCCCAGGGGAACTTGTACTGTGTAAGGCCAAGTTCATCTCTGATTGCAATGATTTCTTTTTGTACAGATTCGTTAATGGGAACGCCGGCTTCACGTGCAAGACGAATTTCATATTCCTTTTCGCCTGCAGTATAAATACGTTCTGCACCGGGAGCCTTCTTAGAAGCACGCATGCTGCGGCAGATGTCGCCGGCCTTCTTACGTGCAATGTCTTCGCCAAGGAAGTGGTTGGTATCAATAGCGATAAACCAGTGGCCAAGCTGATAGGGGCGAATATTGCCGTTTTCATCTTTACCGTCAAGGTCTTTACCGTAAGCGCCGTCCTGAAGAATGGAAGAGAAGAACTCTACTGCAAGCGCAAAGCCGTAGCCCTTGTAACCGCCAAGGTCTTCGCCGATGCCGCCAAGGGTGGTAAGAGCAGCGGTGCCGCCACGGATTTTGCGAAGTGCTACGCCTGCATCGCCTTCAACAGCATTGCCGTCGGTATCAATAATGGTGCCGGGGTGTACGTCTTCACCAATTCTTTCGTAATACTCTACCTTACCGTTCTGGGTAATGGAAGTAGCGCAGTCAAAGTTAAAGTCGAATGCTTCGTCGGTGGGAACGCCGATGGTAAAGGGGTTGGTACCGAACATACCTTCAACACCGTGGGTAGGTGCAACCGAAGGACGTGCGTTAGTACCGGTCATACCAATACAACCGTTAGCAGCAGCCATAGAAGTATAGTAGCCTGCAATACCGTAGTGGCAGGAGTTTCTTACAACAACCATACCCATACCGTATTCCTTAGCCTTAGCAATAGCCATGCTCATTGCCTTGTGGCCGATAACCTGACCCATACCGTGATGTCCGTCAATAACAGCGGTGGTAGGAGTTTCTTTAATAATTTCAATGTTTGTTTTAGCCTGCTGAATGCCTGCTTTAATACGGTCAAGGTATACGGGCTTGAAGCGGTTTACACCGTGAGATTCAATACCTCTCTTGTCCGATTCAAGAAGAACGTCTGCACAGATTTCAGCATCTTCTCTGGGAATTCCGTAACCAACGAAGGAGTCAATTACGAAATTTGTGATTGTTTTCCAATCAACGATATTGTTTTTCATATTTCTCTCTCCTTTTTATGCGGGAAATGAAAAAACGGAAACAAGGGTATAAAGTTATACCCCTCTTTCCGTTTCTCCAAATCTCCAAACGCATATTTTATTTTCTACTAAATAATACATTATTTTTATATTAAAGTCAAGATGATATTGACAAATTGTTATTAGGAAAAGTATAATAAATAAAAACCTCAGGAGATGATATTTATGAAAACCACAACCAAAAAAATAGTAATGTCGGCACTGCTTGCCGCGCTTACCTGTGTTGCAACAATGCTTATAAGGCTACCTTCACCACTTGGCGGCTACATTAACCTTGGCGATGCGGTTGTGTTGGTTTGCGCTTTTTTGTTGCCGCAAGGCTATATGTTTATGTCTGCGGCAGTAGGCTCGGCATTGGCAGATGTTTTTTCGGGTTACATAGCGTATGCTCCTGCTACCTTTATAATTAAAGGTTTAATGACGGTAATTGCTTTTGGCATTTATACGGTTCTGTCTAAAAAAACCAAACACTTAACGGCTCAAATAATAGGTGCGGCTACCGCAGAAATCTGGATGACGGCAGGTTACCTTATTTTTGAAAGCTTTATTTACGGTTTTGTACCTTCACTTGTTAATGTGCCTGCTAATGCAGTTCAGGGTGTGGCAGGAATAGTAATCAGTATACCGCTTGTTAAAATTTTCAAAAAGGCAAAGCTTTTTTAGTATAAAGGAGAAAATTTATGGCTTTAAACAAAATTAAGAAAAATTTCGGTTTCGGCTGTATGCGTCTTAAAATGGATGGCGATAAGGTAGATTATAACGAATTCAATAAAATGATAGATGCCTTTATAGCCGCAGGCTTCAATTATTTCGATACCGCACACGGTTATATCGACGGTAAAAGTGAAACCGCCATACGCGACTGTCTTGCCGCAAGATATAATCGTGAAGATTTTGTTTTGGCCAACAAACTTTCTGACTGGTACTTCGAAAAGGAAGAAGATGTTGTACCCCTTTTCGAAAGTCAGTTAAAACTGTGCGGTGTAGAATATTTCGATTTCTATTTATTCCACTGCTTAACCGCAAAATCTTATCCCAAGCATAAAAGGTGTAACACATTCGAAATTGTAAGCCGACTTAAAGAGCAGGGCAAAATAAAACATATTGCAATGTCTTTCCACGATACTGCCGAAGTCCTTGATATGATTTTAACCGAACAGCCCTGCATTGAAGCCGTACAGCTTCAAATTAATTACCTCGATTACGACGACCCGGGCGTGCAAAGTAAGGCCTGCTACGATGTTGCCGTAAAGCACGGCAAAAAGGTTATTGTAATGGAACCCGTAAAGGGCGGCGCCCTTGTAAATCTGCCCGCAAAAGCGGCCGAAGTGCTTAATGGTTTAAAGGGCGGAAGCTATGCTTCGTATGCTCTGCGTTACGCCGCAAGCTACCCCGAAGTGTTTATGGTGCTGTCGGGTATGGGCGATATGAATATGATGAAAGACAATATAAGCAGTTTTTCTCCTTTTGTTCCGCTAAACGAAAAGGAATTAAAGGCCACCGACCGTGTGCGTGAAATTATACGTGAGTTGAGGCAAATTTCGTGTACGGGATGTAATTACTGCGCCGAAGTTTGTCCAAATAAAATTCCAATTTCCGAACTCTTTTCGGTACGTAATAAATTCCTGTTGGCAAAGCTTTCGTCCGGCCAGGCAAAAGAAGAGTTTCCCAAAGATAAACCCACCGCCGCCGACTGTATTAAGTGCGGCAAGTGTGAACAGGTCTGCCCACAGAATATAAGTATCAGGGAACAGCTTGAAGCAATATCTAAAATGTAATTATGAATAATTTATATAAAGCAAAAAACGTTTTGTCAGAAAAAGGCTGTACCTGCGTGCTGTATAAGGATGGGGAAGAGTATTCTTCACACAGTAGGGGAGTAAAGCCGCTTATCGATTTCTTGGAAACGGGAAAAAGCTTTAAGGGCTTTTCTGCCGCCGATAAAACGGTGGGCGCAGGCGCGGCGCATCTGTATATACTGCTCCACGTATCAGCCGTATACGCAAGGGTAATAAGCGAAGAAGGTAAAAGACTTTTAGAGCAAAATAATATTTCGGTAGAGTATGATAATTTAGTGCCGTTTATTATAAACCGTTCGGGCGACGGTCCTTGCCCGATTGAAACCGCAGTAAAAGGGGCAGATTCTTCAGGTTGCGCCCTTAATATCATCAAACAAACGTTAGCAAAGCTAAAGGGTTAGGTTATCAATAAAACCTAAAAGAGCCGGGGAAAATTAAAATTTAATTTGTTAAAAAAGCTCATCCAAAAGGATGAGTTTTTTAGTAGTTTTGCGTATGAAGTTGGCTTTCATCGTCGAAGACGATTTCACCCAACCGAAAGGGTGGATTTAGTTTAAAAACCGACTTGTTTCGACAAGTCGGTTTTTCTGGCAGGGGCGGAAGGAGTCGACCGTCTGCTTCGCATACTTATAGCTTGGCGACCCAACGCTTTGCGTTCGGTACCCGCCTTCGCCGCTCTGTGCGGAAAACTTGCCACCGGCAACTTTTCTTATCGCTCAGACCCTCTCGGGTTCGACTCATCAAAAAGAAAAAACTCATCCCTTAGGATGAGCTTTTTGGCAGGGGCGGAAGGAGTCGAACCCTCTTTGATGGTTTTGGAGACCACTGTTAAACCGTTTAACTACGCCCCTAAATAAATTTGGTGAATGGTGGGCCATCAGGGACTCGAACCCCGGACCGACCGGTTATGAGCCGGTTGCTCTAACCAACTGAGCTAATGGCCCAAATTTATTGCAGCTTGATTATTATACCATAATAAATTGTTTTGTCAATATTTTTTTGAAATATCGCAATAATTTTCTTGACTTTATTCCTTAAACTCAATATAATTGTTTTGCATCTAAATACGGAGACGTATCGAAGTGGTCATAACGGGGCTGACTCGAAAATTTAAGACCATTTGGCAGTTTCGTCCGTAGAAAAACCTTGATTTTATTGGGGTTTTCAAAACATTAAAATCGAATATTTTTTCCTGTTCTCTCCTGTAGTTC
>JAFOCW010000012.1 GCA_017381035.1 Clostridia bacterium
CCACCGGCACCAAAAAAAGACAGTCTTCGGACTGTCTTTTTTTATACATGCCGTAGGCTTGGTATGTAATCCGCTTCAGCGGAATGTAATCACGCTTTAGCGTGTATGTTATTGTTACGTTTCTGTTCGGCATGATTACATACGCAACTTTGTTGCAATTACATACAACACTGTGTGTTGATTACATTCACACCTGCGGTGTGATTTGTTAAGTACGGGGTCGGACCCGAGAGGGTTTGGCGTTAATAAAAAGCAAATATTTTAATTTTTAACTTGCTTTTTTTGATTTATGAACTATAATGTCTTTAGTTTAAGCATTTCAGGAGTATTTTTATGACCAAACATGCGAGAGTTAAGTTTGCTTGTTATACGGCAAATTCATCTATGGCTATTGTAAGCCATCTTTCACCTGTACTATTTTTAACCTTCAGGGAAATTTACGGTATTTCGTATTCCCTTTTAGGTCTTTTGGTTGTAATTAACTTTACAACACAATTACTTATTGATTTATTGTTTTCCTTCTTTTCGCACAAGTTCAACATACCTAAGGTTGTAAAGGCTATGCCCATGCTCACCTTTACCGGCCTTTTGGTATACGCTATCTGGCCCGTTTTAATGCCGAGCACAGCTTATGTGGGACTTGCAATAGGTACGGTTATATTCTCGGCTTCAAGCGGTTTTAACGAAGTGCTTATAAGCCCCATTATTGCGGCTTTGCCGTCCGACGAGCCCGACCGTGAAATGAGCAAGCTTCACTCGGTTTATGCCTGGGGCCTTGTTGGCGTTGTTATTTTCTCTACCCTGTTCCTGTTTATTTTCGGCAAGCAAAACTGGGTTTACCTTGTGCTTCTTTTAATGATTGAGCCCCTTATTTCATACTTTGCTTTTTTTGGTGCCGAAATTCCCGAAATGGAAACACCCGAAAAAATTTCGGGCGCGCTTTCTTTCTTTAAAAACGGCACCGTCTGGCTTTTTGTTTTTGCAATATTCTTAGGCGGAGCCAGCGAATGCACAATGTCCCAGTGGAGCTCGAGTTACTTAGAAAAGGCACTTTCTATTCCTAAGGTGTGGGGCGACGTTTTCGGGGTTGCACTGTTTGGTCTTACCCTGGCACTTGGTCGTACAACGTATGCAAAATTTGGCAAAAACATTAAAAACGTTTTATTCTTAGGCTCTGTTGGAGCCGCCGTTTGCTACCTGGTAGCAGCCGTATCTATGTCGCCGATAATTGCGCTTATAGCCTGCGCCCTTACCGGTTTTTGTACGTCTATGTTATGGCCCGGTAGTCTTGTTGCCGCAACCGATGCAATACCAAACAGCGGTGTTTTCATATTTGCCATTATGGCGGCAGGCGGCGACCTTGGCGGCTCGCTTGGACCGCAGCTTGTAGGCCTTGTAACCGATGCAGTAATAGGCTCGCCTAAATCCTTAAGCTTAATGGAAAGCTTAGGCCTTACCGCAGAACAGCTTGGAATGAAGGTAGGTCTTTTTGCAGGAATGTTCTTCCCGCTGCTTGCAATTTTAGTATTCGGTTACATTAAGTTCAGAAAGAATAAAAAATGCAGTGGTTAACCACTGCATTTTTTATTCTTTATTTTTATTCATTTCAAGCTGGGCCATAACAAGTCCGTAATAAATACCTTTAAGCTGAAGCAGTTCGTTATGGGTGCCAAGCTCTTCAACTTTTTTATCGTTTATTACGGCAATTCGGTCGGCATTGCGAAGGGTGGAAAGTCTGTGGGCAATTGCGAAGGTGGTTCTTCCCTTGCGAAGACGTTCGAAGGCTTCTTGTATTTGGTATTCGCTTTCGGTATCGAGTGCCGAAGTTGCCTCGTCCAAAATAAGAATTTTGGGGTTGGTTAAAATGGCTCGGGCAATAGCAATTCTTTGTTTTTCGCCGCCCGACAGCATATGTCCTTTTTCGCCGATATAGGTGTTATAGCCGTCTGGAAGCTTGCATATAAATTCGTGAGCATTGGCGCTTTTGGCCGCCTTTATTATATCGAGCATGGAAGCCGACGGGTTGGCAAAACGTATATTATCGAGCACGGTGCCTGCAAAAAGGAAGGTTTCCTGCAGAACTACGCCTATGCTTGAATGATAAGAAGCTAAGTCGAGGTCTTTAATATTGTTGCCGTCAATTAAAATTTCGCCTTCGTCGGTATCGTAAAGGCGCATAATAAGATTTATAAGGGTTGATTTTCCGCAACCCGACGAGCCGACAAGGCCTATCATTTCGCCTTTTTTAACCTTAAGGGAAAGGTTTTCGAGCACCGGTTCGTAGGAATTGTAGCCGAAGGTAATATTATTTATTTCAATATTGCCTTCAATTTCTTTTTTAAGCGCATTTTCCTTGTTGATTATGCCGGGTACTTCATCTAAAATATCGTAAATACGCTCAAGGCTTGTGGTCATATTTATAATGCGTCTTGGCAGGAAGGACATCCAGGAAAGCGGTCCTAAAAGCATTCCTGCATAAGAAATAAACTGCATAAGCTCGCCCACGGTCATACTGCCTTCAAGCACGCCCATACCGCCAAGGTAGGTAATCAGGTATGAACCGAAGGCTAAAAGCAGTGATAAAAACGGGAAGAATATGGCGAAAAAGGTTTCGTTGCTGCGCTGAACGTCGGCAAGCTTATCGTTAAGCTTGCAAAATTCTTCAACTTCTTCCTTTTCTTTGCCGTAGGTCTTAACTATACGAATACCCGAAAGCACGTCCTGAAGCTTATTGTGAATTCTGTCGGAACGTCGGTGCTGATTATGGAATATGCGTCTGATTTTGGGCCAGAAGGTACGGGCAAAAATAATTATTAAGGGCGCAAAGGCGAAGGCGGCAAGCGCAAGTTTCCAGTTTAAAACAAGCATAAGCACAGCCAAAGAAACAAGCGTTACAAGCATACCGAACATATTGCAGAAGCAGTCGCATATAAAGCCACGCACGTGGTTGGTATCGTTCATGACCCTTTCAATTACGGCGCCCGGATTTCGTTTATCTAAAAAGGAAAGCGAAAGCTTTTGAATATGGTTATTAAGCTGAGCCCTTAACCTATATGAAACGCCTATGCCAAGCTTATTGCAAAGGTAGGTTCTGTAAAGATAGCCGATGGCCGACACTAAAGTTATGCCGAAATAAACGGCAAAAACTACAAGCACGTTTAAAGCGGTACCCTTGCCCGTTACAAGATAGCCATCTACGAAATAGCGCAAAACGAACTGTACCGATAAATCTATTGCACTGCCAAAAAGCATTAGAGCCACTATGACTACAAGTGTTGCGGCGTGCGGCTTGCAGATGTTTATTAGTCGGTTAAAATTTCTGTGCTCTTTATCGCACTTGGGGCAATGGCTGGTACCGGGAAGCACCCTTCCGCATTTTTTACAGTACTTTTCCCTTTCGGTATTTACTACCCTTTTATCTGTTTTGCCCTCACTTAACCATTTAATACCTTTAGCAAGGCAGAAAAAACGGGAAATATGGGTCATACTGCAACGGGCGAGCATAATTTCTTCGCCGTCGATGCTGACTGTAAGAATACCGCCGTTTACCAGGTTTATACAGCTTGCAGACTGAACACTGCTAATTGGTATGAACTTTTCTTCTTCGCCCAAAATGAATATTTCTTTTTCGGTCGCACCGATATAAAGCCTGTCGGTATAGTTGCCCGTCAGACTTAGGTCGGTTTTAATGCAATATATAGGCTCGGCGGCGGTTTTATTTGCCAGCCTTTGCCGCAATTCATTTGGAAGTTTTAGGTTAAGTTCCACTGTTATCTCCTATAAATACAGGTCGAGTTTTTTCATTTCCTTGGGGGTTAATTTGGTTACGTCTTTTATTTCGTAACGGTTTTGGTCGGAGTCTTTTATAATAACTCTGTTTTCGGTTCTGATTACCGAGCCCGACGAGCCCGAAGGGCTTGTGAATTTATGTTTACCCTTATTGGTAAGCACCGACCAATAGGTGTGGCCGTATTCTTCTTTTACCGAATAAACCTTTAAAATTTCGGGCATAAAATAGCGCATTTCAAGCTGCTTATTAATAATGGCAACCGTTTGCTCATCAAAAGCTAAAAGGTCTTCAATAATGCCTATTTCTTCGGCCTTATCGTCGGCCGTTCTTACCGACAAAAATTCGTTTGGTGCAGTAAACGGGAAGGTGCAAATTACGTTAACCTGCCCTTTTTCTTCGCCGTTTAACAAAAGGGTTATAAAGCCGCCTTTGGTTTCGCTGAAGGTGGCGTTTTCTTTTGTAAGCTTATTAACCGACAAAAGCTTTTCAACCTCTTTAATTTCTTCTTGTAAAATATCTTTTTCTTGCATTTTAATCTCCTATACCCCTCATTGCGAGAGCCTTGCTTTGTATTTGGAAGAGTTTAAAATATTCGCCTTTTTGAAGCATTAACTGCTTGTGTGTGCCTTCTTCAACAATTTTACCGCCGTCTATTACAACAAGCTTATCGGCATCCCTAAGGGTTGAAAGTCTGTGTGCGATAGAAAGGGTTGTGCGGTTTTTAACAAGCTTTTTAAGGGACGCCTGAATGTTTTTTTCGGTTTCGGTATCTACTGCGGCAGTTGCTTCGTCGAGTATTAAGATTTTAGGGTCGGCAAGAATTGCACGGGCAATGGAAATTCTTTGCCTTTCGCCGCCCGAAAGTCCCCTGCCGCCGCTACCTACCTGGGTATCGTAGCCGTCGGGCAGTTTACATATAAAATCGTGCGCAGATGCGGCAATTGCGGCATCTATTACGGCTTTGCGGTCGGCAGACGGGTTAGCGTAGGCAATATTTTCGAAAATTGTGCCTTTGAAAATATAGGTTTCCTGACTAACCAAAGCAATGTTTTTTCTAAGGTCGCAAAAACGCATATCACGAACGTTTACGCCGTCTATTAAAATTTCGCCTTCGTTTACGTCGTAAAGCCTTGTTATAAGGTTTACAAGGGTGGTTTTACCCGCACCCGATTTACCTACAATTCCAAGCATTTCGCCTGCATTTACAGACAGCGATACGTTCTTTAGCACTTCCCTGTTTTCTTCGTAGCCGAAGGTAACGTCTTTAAGGGTTATATCGCCCTTGATTTCGGTTTTAGGTTCGGCGTTGGGGTCTTCGGTAACTTCGGGCTTTGCGTCGAGTATTTCGAAAATACGCTGTGCGGAATTCATTGAATCGGACCACCAACGGAATATGAAAGAGAAGAAGTTTGCAGGGCCGGAGAGCAGCGATACGTAGCCCGTAAAGGTCATAAGCGTGCCGTAGGTCATTTGCGGCTTGAATACTGCAAGTACAAATGCGGCGCCCACCGTAAAGGTTAAAACCGAAGACAGCGACTGTGCTATATGGTAAAGGGCAGTATATTTTACATCGAAATTCATAGCGTCGCTTTGTGCGGCGGCAACGTTCCCATTCACCTTTTGAAGCCTTACCCTTTCGCTTTCTTCACGGCCGAAGGCTCTTACCACCCTGGCGCCCGTAAGGTTATCGTTAAGCTTTGCTCGGAAATCACGCGCGGTTTGGAAACGACGGCTGTTATAGTGCCACAAAACAGGCTCTAACTTAATACTTATAATAATTGCGGGCGGAAGAGTAGCAATTGCCACGGCCGCTAAAAGCGGACTTGTGGAAAACATTACTACACAAGAAAAAATTATAGTAAAAAGGTTAGGTAAAATGAAAGGTAAGCCATCAATAAAAATATTGGTAACATTTGCGGCATCGCTTGTTATGCGGGACATGAGTCCGCCCGTCTCTTTACCCGTGAAGAAGGACACCGACAAATGCTGAATTGACGCAAAAACCTTGTTTTTAAGGTCGGCTACAACCTTTGGTACAATTTTGGCTACAAGTACACCCTGAATTATACCGAAAAGCTGTTGAAGTATTTTAACCCCGACCATCATTAAAACAAGAATTAATAAAAACACCGCAAAATCTTCAAAAGGCAGAGCTTCAAAAACCGAGTTGGCCTTGTTTTTGGCAAGCACGGTATCGTAAAGCAGGCTGCCGTTAAGTATTGGCCAAACGGAATTTACAAGGGCCGATAATATGCATATAACGCAAATGACGGCAAGCTCAATTTTAAAAGGCTTAAAGCAGGACGCAAGACGGAAGAAAATTTTACGCTTGTCCATACACTTAGGACAGATTTTTCTGTTCTTTTCGGGGTATGGCATTCCGCATTTGTGGCAGAATTCATCGTGCTTTTCTTCGAAAAGGCGTTCTTCTTTAATTTCTTCATTTTTAATAAGCGCATTAAGTATTTCGCAAACACGCATTACCCTGCCTTTGTAGGCATTGGTAAAGGCGCAGATAGGGGTCTGCTCGCCGTCGATTTCGGCGCTTAGCATACCGCCAACCACAAAGGTTGTTATTTTGGGATTATTTAAATCTTTAATGCTGTAGGAAGTAAAGGAAAACTCGCTAAAATCGGTTTCCTTTTTATTGGGGTCGGCAAAACCAAGTTTATTGTTTGTGCCTACAATAAGCGCAGTTTTAGTCAGAAGCAGAACAAAACGGCAAAATTCGCAGTTTGTATTCATATCTGCTTCGGCAAAAACAAGCAATTTTGAGCCTAAAAGCTTTTTAGTATCTACTAGTTGCTTTAAGCTTTCGGGCATTTCGGACAGTGGCCTTTTTTCCGACATTTTGTTCACTCCTTTTTTTATTTATAATAACACCGTTTTTTTACATTTGCAACTCCCTACATTGCGGTTTTTTATGATATGTAAAAGCCTTTTACAGTTCTTTTTTACGGCGTTCGACCGACTCTTTTCGGAAGACGGCAGGTGTTGTATTAACGTATTTTTTAAAAACACGGCTAAAATGCTGTACCGTTTTAAAGCCCACCATATTTGCAATATCTTTTATTGGCACGTCGGTAAAGGCAAGCTGCTTTTTAGCAATGGTAATACGGTGCCTTTTAAGGTACTCCATAACAGAGCAGTCGAAGGCGTTTTTCATTAAAGCCGACAGCACTGTTGGGTTTGTTCCGGCAGAAGATGAAATTTTCGCAAGGGTAAGCGCTTCGCTGTAGTGGCTTTCTATGTAAAGCACGGCATCCCTAAGCCTTGTATCTTCAATAAGAAAACTGTTATCTGATTTTTCCAAGGCTGCACCGTAGCCTATGAGTCCGTACATTCTTTCTAAGGAAATTATAATTTCCATAAAATAGGAACGGCCCCTGCACGACCAATACCAATCGCGTTGTTGCTCAAGTTCTTCTATCATATAACCTGCCGACTGACTTATTTTTTCAAGGTAGGTTTCGCAAATGGGAATTATGTGTACCCCATCTAAAAAGGGTTTTAGCATAAACATATCGTGTGTGGTTGCGATATCGGAATACTTAGTATTCCTTAAAAGCCCAAAACACATATTTACATTAAGAAATTTAGGGTGAAAATAAACGGCGGTATATTCTGCCGAAGGTTTAACTTCAAAAACGGGACTTTCGGTTTCGTTAAAGCATAAAAAGACAGGTGCCGTGGCCTCCCTCATAGTGCCGTTTACTGAAAAGCCTATGCTGCCCCTTGTAAGAATTACCATAAGAAAGCAGTTGCCCATAATGCTGATACTATTAAGCGGCGCATTCTTTTCGCAATAAATGTGTGCGACCTTGCCTTTATTATACTTTTTGCCTACTGTAAAAAACTCCATTTTCTCACCGCCTTTAAGCCTAATTTTACCATATAACAATTATTCCTACAACAACAAAACTTTATCTGTTTCGCATTTATTTTTATCTGAAACAAAAAAGCAAACGCACTAATTGTTGCGTTTGCTTTTTTAGGTTATTTACCTTTTCTTTTAATTATAAATAATGCTGCGGCGCCAAGGGCGGCTACACAAATTAAAATAATCGGCAGTGCGCCTGCACCGTTTACCTGCTTAAGAGTTGGTATATCACCGACCGAGCCTGTGGGCTGTATGGTAATTTCGTCAATATAAAGGCCTGTTTTATTTGGCAGTTTTACTATTATATATGGTGCGGCGGCAACAAATTTAACACGGTATTCCCGCCACTCGCCCTTTTTCATTTTGCCAAGGCTTACCGCTTCGGTATAACCAATGACTTCTGCTCTGACGTCGGGGTTTTCGGTGTAAAGAAAATCTACCCTGCCGCCCGTAAAACCTTTTTCAGATTTAAGCCACAAGGACATTTCATATTCCTTGCCCGCTTCGAGTTCACCCGTATAAGAAAGTAAAAATTCGGGTGCGTTTATGCTACTTTTAGTTCTAAGGCAACGCCAGCCGTCCTTTACCTGCTTTTGAAGGTAGCCTTTTGTATCGGGTGCATAGAGTTCTATACCTGAGCCTAAATCGTAAATTTCGTTAATGCCTTCTTCAAAGGTAACCGTAAAGCCATTAGGCTTATAGGATGCAAAAAGTTTAACGTCGAAATTGGGGAAAACCTGCAAATCAAAAGGAACGCCGTATTCGTTAAAGAAATGCCACGAATCAAAGATATAGCCTTTTTTAACGGGTGTTGGCAACACATCCTTTGTAATTTCGGTTTCGCCTGCATAGCCGTAAATGGTTTGGCACTCGCTACCGCCCATACTATCGAAGGTAATTGAAACCTGCTTTTTTTCGGGCTCTTCTTCCTCTTGGGCCAAAGCAGTTACGGGACAGCAAAGCATTAAAGCAAGAAGGAGTGAAACAAGCGCCATAAAAAATGTGTTTAGCTTTTTCATTGTGCCACCTCCTGCTTTTCGGTGTACACCTTGCCGACCCCTGACTTTTGGTAAAGACGTATGTAATCGACATAATGAGCGGCCGGCAACGAATCGTTAGCGGCGGTAATTGATACGCAGGCGGTGGAAATTTCGGGATGGAAAATGTGGTTATTGAATATAAAATACTGTGGGTCGTGGAAACCTGACTGGTCGGTATTTTTATCGAACGATTTATTTAAATCGAAAGTGCAAAACACCTTGCCGTCTACCGACATTTTAATTTCGTCGGGGGTCCATTCATAGCCGTAGGTATGGTATTCGAAGGTAAGGCTTGGCGTATATTCAAAAACGTGCCGGTTAGGGTTGGTTGCAACGTAGCCGTTAGCGGTGTTTGTGCTTCCGCCCGTTTTATACCACTTGTGGAGTGTTGCGTAGGCGTGGGTTGTTCTAAAGATTTCGTAAATATCAACTTCAACCATATAATCGTAATTGCGGCTACCCTGCAAATAATCGGTTGAACGGGTCCAGAAGGACGGCCAACAGCCTGCCTTATAGGGAATTCTTGAACGCACTTCGGCATAGCCGTAAATGTAGTTCATTGTTTTTTGGGTTACAACAGAATAAGGCACACGGTATTTGGTGTTTGCACGGTTGTTATTAAAGCAATGTATTGCGTGAAGCTTTAGCCTACCGTCGTTTACGTCTATAACGCTTTTATCGCGAGAAAGCTCTACCTGCTTGCTTCCCTTCATATTAACAGCGGTATGCCACTTTTCAGGGTCGAGCCCTATGCCTTCAAACTCGTCGCCCCAAACGTACTGGTAATTGGCTAAATTGCCCGAAAGGGTTGACTTAAAATCGGTACTTAAAGAGAATGTGTAGGCTTCGTTTATTTGAGGTGAAAGCCTTATAAACTTTTTAACAGCAGAATCTACCGTTACGTCGTGCCCGCCTTCGAACACTAATTTTTCACCCTTTAAAGACACCTTCATTTCATTTTCTTTAAGGGTGCTGCTTTGTTTCCTTGTAGTTTTTCCAATTAAAATCTCTTTTTCGGTTTCACTAATGCTATCATCTTTAATTTCAAGCTCAACACCGAGTTCAAGATAATAATTCTTTAAAAGCTCGGCGGTTTTTTGGGCCGCTTCACCGCCTTTAGGCACTATAATAACGTAGCCTTCGGGGCCGTTCCAGCTTACCTTTTTATAGTCGAAAAGATGGTCAGTATCGGAATAATCGGTTTCGTCTACAAGCGGAGTTCTTATAGGAAGGTCAGTATTATTAGCACAACCAACGCAAGATAAAAGCATTATTAAAGCTATAAATAAACTGCTTATTTTAAACAAGTTTTGCATAACCAACCTCCAAAAAACAATTTAATAGAATTATAACTTGACAAATAGTTTTTGTAAAGCGTTTTTTGTGTCAAGAAATGCGGCCTTTCATATAATGTGTTAGAAGTCTACTTCAATACTTATCAGGAGGTCTTTTTATGGCTGAAGCTAATATGGGATGTGAAGCAAACGGAACTTTTAAAGAGGCTGTGTGTTTAGACGCAGGCAGAGTATTCGACTCCTGCTGCGACAGAGATTGCTTGGAAGATTTAAGGGTTTATTTCAGCGAAACCGGCCAAGGTGTTATAAACGAAGCTGTAAGCGTTAAAATTCGGTCGGCCGAAGCGGTTTACGCACTAATTGACGTTGAACCCGTAAACCTTAACAAAGGCTGTTATTCCTGCGATATTACCTTTTTCTTCCTAATTACTTTGGACGCATATTCGGCAGGCAGCAGTTGTCCGACAGAGGTAAGAGGCCTTTCGCTTTACAACAAAAAAGCCGTGCTTTTCGGTGGTGAAGGTAACGTAAGAACCTTTAGCAGCGATAACCCGACCGAAAACTGCCCCGACATTTGCGGCAGACGCCTGTCGGCATCGCCCAGATGTGTTGTTCAGGCGGTTGACCCTATTGCCCTTTCTTCAAGGCTTGGTGTAGTGGCGCCCGTTTTCGATAACATTGCCCTTATTCCCGAATGTATTACCGAATACGTTGGCGGCGAAGTAATTACCGACCTGTCCGAAGGAAGTCCTGCGGTTTATGCAACACTGGGTCTTTTCACAATAGTGCAGTTAATTAGAAACGTGCAGGTTTTAGTGCCCGTATACGATTACTGTATTCCCGAAAAGCAGTGCGACTGCAACGTTGCAGAGCCCTGCGACGTTTTCAGAAAAATTCAGTTCCCCACCGAAGATTTCTTCCCCACCAAAAACGGAAATTGCTGTTATTAACAAAAAAGTGAGATGCCTTTAGCATCTCACTTTAAAACTATTTTACATAACAAAGCCTACCATTGTCCCCCGAAAAAATACTCTGCGGCAACAAAACCTATAACCACAAGTATTATTCCTATTGCGGTAAGACCCGCAGATTTAAAAAACAATTTTACGTTTTGCTTTCTTTGATTTTGTTCATCCATAAATACCACCTCAAACAAGAGTGTTGGCAAATATGGTAATTTTATACATTGGAGAATTAGGATGACCTACTTAAAACTGAAAAACCGTTTGCGTATATCGCTTACAAGACTTGAAACCGAAAATATTTTTGGCTCTGCCCATAGTCTTAATAAAAACGACCCCAAGGTTACCTGCGCCCTTAAATCACTTTTAAAAAAAGCGGTAACCGAACGGGAGTTTGCCCCCACGGGAAGCGTATGGGTGGAGGTTTTAAAAAACGCTATGGGCGGGTATGATATATTCTTTTCAAAAAGCGAACCGGTAGCGGCCTTAAACTATACTTCTGTTTTAGTGTTAGAATTCAGCGATTTAGAAAACGCTATAAAGGCCGCAAAAGCCATAAACTTTTGCGGACCGAGCCGCCTTTATAAATATTTTGAGTGTTACAGACTTGTGGTTTGCTATGTGTCTGAAAAGCGGGAAATGCCCCCGGCTTTAGAATTTGCCGACAAGGTTTATAAAAACTTGACCGAAACGGCAAAAACCATGGAGCACGGCACAGTTTTAATAAAGGAAAATGCTTTTGAAATTTTAAGCACGCTTTAAAGGGCTTTTATTTCCCTTACGGTTTTTTCAACGTCTTCGGCCGAGAAAACATAACTGCCTGCAACAAGCACGGTAACCCCTGCTTCAACTGCTAAGGGAGCGGTTTCGGCATTGATTCCGCCATCTATTTGAATTTCAAGCTCTATTCCCTGACGTTTGGCTTCTGCCTTGATTTTTCTTACCTTATCGAGCGATTCGGGCATAAACTTCTGGCCGCCGAAGCCCGGCTCTACCGACATTACAAGCACCATATCACAAAGGGGTAAAAATTCAAAAATTTCTTCTGCTGTGGTTTTTGGTTTAATAGTAAGGCAGGATTTGCAACCAAGCTTCCTTATTTCTTTAAGGGTTTGTGCAACATCTGAGCCTGCTTCGTAGTGGAAGCCGAGCCAGTCTGCCACTTCGGCAAACTCTTTAATATAGCGGTGGGGCCTGTCTATCATAAGGTGTACGTCTATAGGTATGGACGTATGGGCCTTTACCGACTTTATAACAGGTACACCGAAAGAAATGTTGGGCACGAAAATACCATCCATAACATCGAGATGGAGCATATCTACACCCGAATTTTCGAACTTTTTAAGCATATCTTTAAGGGTTAAAAAATCAGCAGTAAGTACGGACGGAGAAAGTTTTACCATAAAGCACCTCTAAATATAAATTTTACTGCATAAATTATATAATAAAAGCTCTGCCTTGTCAATTAAAGGCAGAGCTTCTTTATTTATTCTATTACTTTGTAGCCTTGTTTTATAATGGTATCTTTTAAAACTGAGTCGGCCACGTCCTCTGACAGTTCCACCGTTACAAGACCTGTTTTATGGTCGGGGGTTGCAGATTTTACACCGCTTATTGCTTCGAGCGCAGTTTTAACGTGGGCTTCGCAGTGGGGGCACATCATACCTTCGGTTTTAATTGTTTTAGTCATTTTTTTAACCTTCTTTTCTTTTAAATTATTAAGTTTTATGCCCGAAAGCCTTAGCGCATTGGTAACAACGCAAAAGCTCGATAGGCTCATTGCGGCGGCGGCAATCATTGGGTTTAACTGTATTCCAAGCAAAAAGAGCGCACCTGCCGCAACAGGTATTCCAAGAACGTTATAGGCAAAGGCCCAAAACAAATTTTGTTTAATGTTCCTAAGCGTTGCTCTGCCTATTTTAAGCGCATTTACAATATCGGTAAGTTTGCCGCCAACCAGAACAACGTCTGCGGCTGATACCGCAATATCGGTTCCCGTTCCTATTGCAACGCCAACGTCTGCCGCAGTTAGTGCAACGGCATCGTTAATTCCGTCGCCCACCATAACAACCTTACCGTCTTTTTTAAGCTTGTTTATTTCATCTGCCTTTTCGTGCGGCAGAACTTCGCAAACGGTTGTTTTTATGCCTACCGCATTGGACACTGCATTTGCGGTATATTTGTTGTCGCCTGTAAGAAGCACTACCTGAAGCCCCATCTTCCCAAGGCAAGATACTGCCGCTTTACTGTCTTCTTTAAGGGTATCGGAAAGGGCGATAAGACCAATTAGCTTACCGTCTTTAGCAAAAAACACAGCGGTTTTACCTGCTTTTGAAAGTTCTTCGAAAGATGCTTGTATTTCACCCGAAATATCGGCAAATTTTGAAATAAACTTATAGTTTCCGCCAACAAGCTTGGTGCCGCCCACTTCGGCAGAAACGCCGCTACCCGATAGCACTTCGAAATTTGTTGTTTCTAAGGTGCCAACACCCTTTTCCTTGCCCTTTGACACTATTGCTTTGGCAAGCGGATGCTCACTTTTTTCTTCAAGCGAGCAAACAAGGGTTAAAAATTCATTTTCACTGCAGTTTATGGGAATAACATTGGTAACTTCGGGCTCGCCCTTGGTTACAGTTCCCGTTTTATCGAGCACAACTATATTAGCCCTGCCGATATTTTCAAGCGCTTCGGCCGTTTTAAAGAGCACACCCGCACTTGCGGCTTTTCCGCTTCCTACCATAATGGCCACAGGGGTTGCAAGGCCAAGCGCACAAGGACAGCTTATAACCAGCACCGAAATACCCCTTGCAAGCGCAAAACCGACCGTTTGACCGCAAACAAGCCAAATAACCACAGTTACTACAGCAATTAGCATAACAAGCGGTACAAAAAAGCCCGAAACTTTATCGGCTAACTTTGCAATGGGGGCTTTTGTTGCGGCGGTTTCACTCATAAGTTTAATTATTTTTGCAAGCAAGGTTTCTTCGCCCACATGGGTTGCACGGCATTTTATAAATCCGAGCTGATTTACCGAGCCCGCCGAAACGGTATCGCCTACCGTTTTATCGACCGGCAGACTTTCGCCCGTGAGGGCAGATTCGTTAACGGTGGTATTGCCTTCGGTAACTATTCCGTCTACGGCAATGCTTTCGCCGGGGTACACTAAAAATATATCGTCAATCACCACTTCGCCGACATCTATTTTTTGTTCCTTACCGTTTCTTAAAACTGTGGCGGTTTTTGGCGATAAATCTATAAGTGCGTTAAGGGCGCTTGTTGTTTTACCCTTTGAATAGGCTTCTAAGGTTTTACCAAGGGTTATAAGGGTTAAAATCATTGCCGAAGATTCAAAATAAAGGCCGTGAAGAAGTTCTTCGGACGGGGTTTTTGTCATTATAAAAACTACACAAGTGCTGTAAATAAATGCGGCGGCCGAGCCGAGCGATACAAGACTGTCCATATTTGGACTTTTACGAATAATACCCATAACTCCGCTTACAAAGAAGGCCTTATTTATTATCATAACAATTATGGTAAGCAGCATTTGCACAAGGGCGGTGGCAAGCAGGTTGCTTTTTAGTATAGGTATTTGCGGCAAGCCTACCATATGCCCCATGGCAATATACATAAGAAGCAGCATAAATACCGCCGATACAATAAACCTTGTAAGCAGGGTTTTAACCTGACTTTTGGGTTCTTGCTTTTGTTCGATTTTTGCTCCTTTTGCCGAGGCCGAATAACCTGCGGCTGTAACTGCGGCAATTATTTCTGCTTGGGTTGCGGTACCTTCTACTCCCATTGAGTTTGTGAGCAGACTTACCGAGCAGGCGGTAACACCGTCTAAGGCGTTTACTGCTTTTTCTACCCTTGCGCTGCAAGCGGCGCAGGACATACCTTTTATATCAAAATACTTCATATATTACCTCTTTTGCGTTATGAAATTATTATAAACTTCTTGTATTTATTTTGTCAACAAAACAAAAAAAGAGCCATAAAAAACGGCTCTTTTAAAGTTTTGCTTCAAGTTGTTTTATAAGCTCGGCGCTTGGGGTTTCGTAGCAGTCAAAGGGAAAAACTAACCCCAAATTATCGTACTTTGTTTTGCAGATTTTTTTAAAGGGTAAAAGTTCAATTTTATAAACGCAGGGGTATTCTTCTTTAAGACTTTTAAGAAAAGCCATACTTTCAGAATTATCGTTAAGGGTGGGAATTATAACCTGACGAATAACGGTGGGTATTCCCTTTTGGTTTAACACCTTTAAAAACTCAAGCGGTTTTTCAATAGAACAGCCGACGTACTTTTTATAAAGCTCATCGGTGTTATACTTAATATCAAGCAAAACGCAGTCGGTAAGGTCCAAAAGCGACAAAACGTCGGCACTTAAAATGCTACCCGAAGTATCGAGGCAGGTATTAATGCCCCTGTTTTTACATTCTTTAAATATTTCTGACGCAAATTTGCTTTGCATAAGCGGCTCGCCGCCCGACAAGGTTATTCCACCCTTTTGCCCGAAATAAGCTTTATATTTTTCGCATTTTTCGGCAATTTCAGCGGCGGAGTATTCGGTACCTCCCGAAGTGGCTTTTGTTTCGGGGTTGTGGCAACAGCCGCAATTTAAATTGCACCCCTGAAGGAAGGTAACAAAACGAACTCCCGGACCGTCGAGCGTTCCCATTGACTGAATGGAGCTTACGTACCCTTTCATTACATTACCTCGTGGAAGGTACGGCTGATAACCTCTTTTTGCTGTTCACGGGAAAGCTTATTGAAGTTAACGGCATAGCCTGAAACACGAATTGTAAGGTTGGGGTATGCTTCGGGGTTTTCGTAAGCCTTTAATAAGGTTTCACGGTTCATAACGTTTACGTTTATGTGGTGAGCCTTTTTGCCAAAATAACCGTCGAGTATGGTTGCAAGGTTATCGATTCTTTCGCTATAGGTGCGGCCGAGCGCTTCGGGTGTTACCGAGAAGGTGTTGGAAATGCCGTCGCGGCAGTCGTCGTAACTGATTTTAGCAACCGAGTTAAGCGAAGCTAAGGCTCCGTTTTCTTCACGGTTGTGCATGGGGTTAGCACCCGGCGCAAAGGCGGCGCCTTCGGGGCGTCCGTCGGGGGTGGCGCCCGTATGCTTGCCGTAAGAAACGTTGGAAGTAATGGTTAGAACAGACAATGTGTGTTCAGCATTTCTGTAGGTGGGAGTTTTGCGAAGCTCGGTTATAACCTTGTGTGCTAAATCTTTGGCAATAAGGTCTACCCTGTCGTCGTCGTTTCCGTATTTGGGGAATTCGCCTTCGGTATTGAAGTCTACTACATAGCCATCCTGGTTAAAGATGGGGGTTACCTTAGCGTACTTTATTGCGCTTAATGAGTCGGCCACAACAGAAAGTCCTGCAATACCGAAAGCCATAAAGCGATGAACGTCGGTATCGTGCAGAGCCATTTGGGTCTTTTCGTAGGCATACTTGTCGTGCATATAGTGAATTACGTTCATTGTATTAACGTAAAGGTTGCTAAGCCACGCTAAGTATTCATCGAAACGGGCAATAACTTCTTCGTAGTTTAAGGGTGCATTACCTATAACCTTGGTTTGCGGACCGATTTTAATGCCGCTTTGTGCATCGTAGCCGCCGTTTAACGCCAAAAGCAAAAGCTTTGCAAGGTTACAGCGGGCGCCGAAGAACTGCATTTGCTTACCTATGGTCATTGCCGAAACACAGCACGCAATTGCATAGTCGTCGCCGTAAATTTCTCGCATAAGGTCATCGTTTTCGTACTGAATGGAATCGGTATCAATAGACACCTTGGCGCAATACTTTTTGAAGCCTTCGGGTAAATCTTTAGACCAGAGCACAGTAAGGTTGGGCTCGGGTGAAGAGCCTAAGGTATAAAGGGTATTAAGCATTCTGAAGGTGGTTTTGGTAACAAGGGTACGTCCGTCTTGGCCTACACCGCCTAATGCTTCGGTAATCCACATTGGGTCGCCGCCGAAAAGCTCGTTATATTCGGGGGTACGAAGATGTCTTGCCATACGAAGCTTCATAACAAAATCGTCCAGAAGCTCTTGTGCGCCTTCTTCGGTTAAGATACCTGCTTTAATATCACGTTCAATATAAATATCGAAGAAGGTGGAAACACGGCCTAAGGAGTTTGCGGCGCCGTTTTGCTCTTTAATAGAAGCAAGGTAGGCAAAATATGTCCACTGAATTGCTTCCTTGGCATTTTTTGCAGGGCCGCTGATATCAAAGCCGTACATTTCGGCCATATCTTTAAGGTAACCAAGAAACGAGATTTGCTGGAAGATTTCTTCGGAAAGCTTGGTTTCTTCTAAATTCATATTACCCATACCGATTTTAGCCTTGTCGGCCTTCTTTTCGGCAATAAGACGGTCTACACCGTAAAGGGCAACTCGGCGGTAGTCGCCAATAATTCTGCCACGGCCGTAGGCATCGGGCAGACCTGTTATAATGTGCGATTTACGTGCGGCGCGCATTTCGTCGGTATAGGCGCGGAAAACGCCGTCGTTATGTGTTGTTCTGAAACGGAATTCTTCTTCAACCTTATTTGACAGCTTGTAGCCGTAGGCTTCGCAGGCATTGCGTGCCATACGTATACCGCCGAAGGGGTTTACACCTCTTTTTAAGGGGCGGTTAGTTTGAAGACCTACAATAATTTCTTTTTCTTTATCGAGATAGCCGGGGGCATAACTTTTAAGGGAAGAAACCGTTTCGGTATCTATGTCAAGCACGCCGCCGAACTGACGCTCGAGAGCAAAGAGTGCTTCAAGCTTTTTCATAAGCTCTTTTGTGCGGTCGGTAGCGCCCTTTAAGAAGGACTCGTCCCCCGTATATTCTGTATAGTTAGTCTGGATGAAATTACGCACGTTAATTTCATCTTGCCAGACACCTTTATTAAAACCATTCCAATTGATGTGTTCCATAATTTTCCTCCACTTTAACTAATTAAAAGCAAATAAAAAAGGGCAACCAGCAAAAACTGATTGCCCAGACGGTCGGCATAAAAGTTTTACACTTCCTTGCGGTTATCCGCAAATCCGTCAGTCATGTAAAACCTATAATGATTATAACCACAATTTTTAAATTTGTCAACTAAAAAACCTTAAAATAAGTTCGGTTAAAAATACCGAAAGGCATGAACAGCCTGCCACGACCACAAGGCTTTTGCTGAAAAACGCTACCACAACTGCGCACACAAAACCTACTGCGGCGGTAATTATGTTGCCCGATGCAAAAAAGATGGCAGGTACCACCATTGCCGAAAGCACAGCGTAGGGTACGTAATAAAGGAAAGAAAGTATAAATTTGTTTTTAATTTTACGTCTTATAAGGGCTAAGGGTATCATACGTATAAGGTAGGTTACCCCTGCCATAACTATTAGGTAAGGTATAAACTCTGCTCTAACATTCATTTGCGCCGTCCTCCGTTTCTATAGGATGCACAAGCGCCAGAACAGTACTTGCTACTATGGCGCAAATTATTATAACAAAGCCGCCGTAATTTTGTGCAAAGGTGCGAAGTATTGGCAAGAAATTAAAGCAACAGCTTATTAGTACCGCCAAAACAACACAAAGCGCACAATATTTATCTTCCTTTATTTTAGGTACCACAACGGCAACAAGCATAGCGTAGATGGCCACCGAAAGCGCCGAAGTTATTATTTCGGGCAGTGCGCCGCCTGCAAGTGCGCCGACAATTGTGCCGCCGCTCCAGCCAAGCCAGGGGGCTATCATAAGGGCGTAAAAATACCTTTTGCCGATTTTTTCGCTGTTTGACATTGAAACGGCAAAAATTTCATCGGTATTGCCGAAGGCAACAAGAAGACGTGCCGGTAGGTTTACCCTGTTTTCAAGCTTTTGCGATAAGGACACCGACATTAAGGCATACCTTGAGTTAATTATTAACTGGGTTGCCGCAAGTTCAATTAAGCTGCCGCCACCTGCAATTATTGGAACACCTGCAAGCTGACCTGCCGAAGTTAAGTTTGTCATAGAAATAAGTAAAGCTTCCAAAGGCGAAAGACCGCACTGTACCGCCATTATACCGAATGCAAAGGCAACCGAAAAGTAGCCTACGCCTATTGGCACGCCGTCGAGCAGTCCCCTTTTAAAACTATTTTGTATCATCTTTTTATCACCGCAAACAAGTATAGTACCATTAAAGAATAAAGTCAAGGACGCCATTTAATTTTTGTTGACAAACAGATATTTTGTTGTTATAATCAAGTTATCTAGTTTTTAAAACTATATATTTTAGATAGCGAAATTATGGTGATTATATGAATTTTAGAATTGTGTCCGACTCTTCATCCGATTTAACTAATATTAATTCAGTACCTTTTGCAAGCGTACCGCTTAAAATTATTACCGACCAAAAGGAATACCCAGATAACGCCGACACAGACGTTGACGAAATGATTACCGACCTTCAAAAGTATAAGGGCACTTCTAAGTCTTCATGCCCCAACATTGAAAACTGGCTTGAAGCCTTCCTAGATGCCGAGAATATTTTTTGTGTTACTATTACAAGAAACCTTTCGGGCAGTTATAATGCGGCAAGGCTTGCGGCCGAAGAATATATGAGCGAGCACCCAGACCGCAAGGTATACGTGGTTGATACCCTGTCTGTAGGCCCCGAAAGCGCCCTTATAATAGAAAAGCTTGAAGAGCTTATTGGGAAAGGCCTTAGTTTTAAAGAAATTAAGGAAGAAATTATTAAATATCAGAACAGTACACACCTGATGTTTTGCCTTGAGTCGCTTCGCAACCTTGCAAACAACGGACGTGTAAACGGTGCGGTGGCAAAAATTGCAGGCATACTTGGTATTCGCATTGTGGGCAAGGCAAGTATGGAAGGCACGTTGGAGCTTACCCACAAATGCCGTGGCGCCGCAAAAGCATATTCAACCGTTATTGAAACATTGGCCGAAGAAGGTTATTCGGGCGGAAAGCTTCATATTCACCACTGCAATAATATTTCTGCCGCAGAATTACTTACAGCGGAAATTAAAGGCAGGTTCCCCACCGCCGATATAGTTATTAGAAAAACACGCGCCCTTTGCAGTTTTTATGCCGAAGCAGGCGGACTGCTTATTGGTTTTGAAGGTAAGAATAAAAAGTAAAAGAAGACTAACGGAAAATTCCGTTAGTCTTCTTTTTAGTCCATAGCAATTCCGAAATATACCTTTTTTGGTAGTTTTTCTTCGGTGCTTAGCCACATTGCGAAGGGTTGTTGCCCGTTTAATAGTTCCTCATCTTTAGCAACATATTCTTTAACGGCGCCCGTGTCCGAGTCGACTGCGGCTATAAAACTGCCGTCCCCGTAAAGTGTTAACCCACCTAAAGAAAAGGCTTCGTCGGCCAAATTTATATGCGGTACGTCTTTAAGCAGTTCCTTCCTTTTATTTATATAAGCATCTGTTGTAATTTCATTTTGGAACGCACCGCTTACTTCGGTTTTATAGGCACATACGCTAAAGCCGAATTTTTTATAAAAGGAAAAAAGACTTTCGCTTGCAGGCTTTGTTATTATAATTTTTTCTTGTTTAACCGCTTCATTTATTAAGTGGCTCATTAAGCCTTGACCCCTATAAGACGGGTGGACACCTGCGGCGTAAAGGTACTTTGCAGGGTATTCTTCGGCACCGTTTTTAACGGTGGCATCAATTAAATAAAGCATTGCAACCATTTTGCCGTCCTTTAAAATATAACGGCAGGAGCCTTCAAAAAATTTGTTTGTGAAGGCTTCGGCAAAAGCTGCATCGTCTTCATAAAATACCGTTTTATAAAGGGAAAGCGCCTGTTGTTGTAGGTCCATTTACTCACCACTGTATATCATACTGTATTTTTCCAATAAAATTTCGGGTTTATAGGAAAGCTTTGCTTTGCGAAGACCTTCAATTCCCAAATCGTCTTCACGGTTAATATACTCGTATTCGCTAAGCTCATTAAGTGCGAACTCGCGGTTTATTATTGAATAGGCGGTAAGGAAGTTGGCATCGGCTTTTTCGAAGTGTATATCGAACACCTTGGAATTTATTGGCGAGCCCAGGGTTACAGCGACAACTGACCCGTCTACCCTTATAAGTGCGCCTTTATAATTTATGCCTACTTCTGAATTAAGAATTTCTTTAAGTGCTTTTTGCTCGGCCGCAAGGCCTTCATCGAAGGCGTCGGCTTTATCGAAATACCATTTTTCAGAAAAGTTTAAAAACTCCTGCTTGTTTTCTTCGCACAAGGGCTCATACGTCCAGTTGTACTTTTTGGTAAAGGCAGAAATATGGTTTCTTTTGGAATGATATTTTTTGCCCTGAAGAGTGGCTAAGTCTTCCCTTTTATAGATATAATCGAAATTATCTCGTTCGGGAATTATTTTATAGCAGTGATATTTTTTAATAAATTCGTCGAAGCGCTTACCCTTTGACGTCCAGATATTTGGCGCTATTTTGTTTTCTTTGCAGTATTCGAAGATAAGGTTCATACCGTAATCAATATCGCCGTAAGGAAGCGAAAATACGTAGCCGCCGTCTTCGGTACTGCTTTTGAAAAACAGGGTTTTTTCATCCATATAGTATTTATTTTCGTATATGGCTTTCCATATATAAATACTTATGAAGTTCATTTCACAAGAAAATTCGCCGTCATCAAAAAAGAACTCGGCGAATTTTTTGTAATCGGTTAATTTTGGCGTTTTAAATTCCACCATAAAGGTTATACATCCTTTTTAATTAAGTCTTCGTAGGTTTCCCTTTCAATAATAATACGTGCCGCGCCGTCTTTTACCATAACAGCGGCAGGGCGTGGAATTCGGTTATAATTGCTTGCCATTGAATAATTGTAGGCGCCGGTTGCCAAAACGGCCAGAATATCGCCGACTTCTGCCTGCTGAATACTTGTGTGCTCTTGAATTAAATCGCCGCTTTCACAGCATTTGCCTGCAATTGTGCAAACAAAATCTCTTTCTTTATTAGCCTTGTTTGCAACAACGGCTTCGTACTCGGCGCCGTAAAGCGCATAACGGGGATTATCGGACATACCGCCGTCTACCGAAACGTAGGTTCTGATATCTTTTATTTCTTTAACCGAGCCTACGGTATAAAGGGTTAAGGACGATGCTCCCACAACCGAACGGCCGGGCTCTATGCAAATGGTGGGAAGCGGAAATGCATACTTTTCGCAAGCGGCCTTTACGGCTTCACACAGTATTTTTATGCTTTCATCCTTAGAAACGGGCTTGTCTTCACTAGTATATTTAATGCCGTAGCCGCCACCAAAATTGATTTCGCTTAGTGTTTTGCCGTAGTTTTCACTAATATCTTTTGCAAGGGAAATCATAATATTCGCAGCGTCTTGGAAAGGCTCTGTTTCAAAAATTTGCGAACCGATATGACAATGAATTCCCACAAGGTCAAGGTTTTCAAGACTGCAGGCTAAAGCTACCGCTTTAGCGGCTTCGCCGTTTTCAAGGGCAAAACCGAATTTGCAGTCTATTTGACCCGTTTTAATATAGTCGTGGGTATGGCAGTCGATACCGGGCTTAATACGCAAAAGAATTTTTTGGCAAACGCCCTTTTCTTTAGCAATAGCGTTAAGTGTATGAAGCTCGGTCATATTGTCTACAACAATTCTGCCAACCTTGCTATCGAGCGCAAAGGAAAGCTCGTCGGGGGTTTTGTTGTTGCCGTGGAATCCTATATTTTCGGCAGGAAAGCCTGCGGAAAGTGCAGTATAAAGCTCGCCGCCCGAAACAACGTCGGTACAAAGATTTTCACTGTTTACAAGGCGGTACATTTCCTTGCAGGAAAAGGCCTTACTTGCGTAATAAACCTTTGCATTGCCGCCGTAATACTTTTCGAAGGCTTCTTTAAAGCTTCTGCAATTATTTCTAATATCGTTTTCATCGAACACGTAAAGGGGTGTACCGTATTCTTTTGCAAGCTCTACGGTATCTGCTCCGCCTAAGGTAAGATGACCTTTGCTGTTTATTTTAAAACTGTCTGTTAACATTCTAACCTCGCAAATTTTCTATAATCTGTTGAATTTTGTCGGCGCCGAAGCCTGTTTGTGCAGAAAAGGGTATAATTTCGCAATTTTCCGCAAAATCGCCAAGTTCTTCTTTAACGGCCTTTAAGCGCTCGGTGTACTCGGTTTTATTAAGCTTATCGCTTTTGGTTAAAACAATGTGGTAATCTATGTCCATTTGCCACATAAAATCGAGCATGGCCATATCGAAATCGGTTGGTGGGTGGCGCATATCAATTAAAGCGAAAACACATTTTATATTTCTGCCCGATTTGAAATAGCCTTCCATTAAATCTGACCAACGGGTGCGCTCTGCAAACGGGACCTTTGCATAGCCGTAGCCGGGAAGGTCGACAATGCGAATATTATCGGCCCTATAGAAGTTGATGGTTACGGTTTTGCCCGGTTTGCCGCTTACCCGTGCAAGCGATTTTCGGTTGGTTATTTTGTTTATTAAGGAAGATTTGCCAACGTTTGAACGACCCGAAAAGCAAAATTCGGGAAGGTCGGATTCACCCAACTGTTCTAAGGTTCCGAAGGCTTTTTCAAAATAAGCATTGTTGAAATTCATTGTTTTCTCCTACTGTTTTACGGCTAAGACCTCTTTTTTATATTCGGGCACCGCTATATATTCGGGCTCCTTTTCGGTGGGAAAATCGAGCGCACCGCGAACCACGGTTTCAACGTTTTCTGCGGTAACGAATTCGATGTTTGAAACGACTGTTTTGTCGAGCTCGGCAAGGTCGGCTTCGTTAGCCTTTGGCACAAATACCGTTTTAACCCCTGCTCTGTATGCCGCCATAGTTTTTTCTTTAAGGCCGCCTATAGCAAGCACTCGGCCACGAATTGTAACTTCGCCCGTCATTGCAACCTCACGCTTTACGGGGGTGTTTGTAAGGGCCGAAACAAGTGCGGTTACCATTGTAACACCGGCGCTTGGTCCGTCTTTGGGAACGGCATTTTCGGTAGCGTGAATGTGAATATCGGTATTCTTATAAAAATCTTGGTCAATGAAGTATTTTGCCGCATTTGCCCTTACGTAAGAAACGGCGGCTTTGGCCGATTCCTTCATAACGTCGCCAAGTGAGCCTGTAAGTTCGATTTTGCCGCTACCGGGCATTACCGATACTTCCATTTGCATTATTTCGCCGCCCACCGACGTCCAGGCAAGGCCGTTAATAATTCCCACTTCATTTTTTTCCAAAATTTCTTCGGGTTTATACTTTTTCTTGCCAAGCATTTGCTCTACCGTGGAAGCCGAAATTTTTACATTTTTCTTTTCGCCCGATGCTATTAGCTTTGCGGTTTTACGGCAAAGGGTTGCAATAGTGCGCTCAAGCTTTCTGACACCTGCTTCACGGGTATAAAAATCAATTAAGCTGTAAATGGCATCGTCTTGAAGCTTGATTTGTTTGCCGCTGAGGCCGTGATTTTTAACTTCCTTTTTAACAAGGTGATTTTTTGCAATATTGAACTTTTCTTCCCTTGTGTAAGAGTTGAGTTCAATAACTTCCATTCTGTCGAGCAAGGGGGCAGGAATTGTGGACTGATTATTGGCGGTTGTTATGAATACCGCCTTGCTTAAATCGAACGGCATATCTATAAAATGGTCGACAAAGGTGTTGTTCTGCTCTTTATCGAGCACTTCTAAAAGTGCGGCGGCAGGGTCGCCCTTATAGTCGGATGCAAGCTTATCAATTTCATCTAACAAAATAAGGGGGTTACTGCTTTTGGCTTCTTTTATGGCATTTATTATTTTACCCGGCATTGCGCCGATATAGGTTTTTCTGTGTCCTCTGATTTCGGCTTCGTCGTGAATACCGCCAAGGGCAATTCGAACGTAGTTTCTGCCCATGCACTGTGCAATAGATTTTGCTATTGACGTTTTTCCCACACCGGGTGGGCCTACAAGACAGATTATTTGACCCTTAATATCGGGGTTAAGCATATAAACCGAAAGCTGTTCTATTATGCGTTCCTTAACCTTATCGAGCCCGTAAAAATCTTTATTTAAGATAGCAACAGATTTTTCGATGCTAAGCTTGTTTTCTGTATACACACCGAAAGGAAGCGAAAGGCAGGTATCGAGGTAGGAACGGACAACGGTGCCTTCGTGCGAGCCGTTGGGCATTTTTTGAAGCTTTAAAAGCTCGCCGTTCAGCTTTTCTTTAACGTAATCGGGCGCCGAAAGCTTTTCGATTTTTGCGGCATATTCTTCGAACTCGTCTTCGGCGGTATCGCCGTAAAGTTCGAAATTAATTGCTTTAATTTGCTCGCGCAGGTAGTATTCACGCTGGTTATCGTCGATTTGGGTTTTAACCCTTTCGCCAATTTTGCGGTCAATATCAATAATTTCGCCTTCTTTGCTGAGAAGCTCTAAGGCGACCTTGGCTCTGGTTACGGGGTTTAGCTGTTCAAGCACGAACTGCTTATCGTCGACCGGAACGGGAATGTTAAAGGAGATGAAATCGGCCAGGAAGCCGACGTCATCGTTAGAAGCAACCGTAGCCGCAATATCGGGGGCAAGTTTTATACCCTTTGATGCGTAATATTCGAATTCACTACGAATTTTTCTTGCCAGAGTTTCAAGGTAGACCTTGCGGTTTTTAACAAGGGGAATTTCGCACTTTTGAACACGTGCAACAAGGAAACTGCCACTACTATCGAGTTCGACGGTTTTTGCTCTGTAAAGGCCTTCTACCAAAACCTTAACACTATCGTCCGAAAGCCTTAAGACCTGACAAATTCTGGCCACACAGCCGATGTTATATATTTCTTCGTTCTGCGGCTCTTCGTCGTAGACGTTTTTTTGCGCAACAAGAAAAATTCTTTGTCCGCTTTCCATTGCCGCATTTAAAGCCTTAATAGATTTTTTTCGGCCAACGTCGAAATGAAGCATTACGCCCGGAAAACACACAAGCCCACGAAGCGCTAATGCCGGCATACTTTTTATATTTGCGAAGGTATTATCAAACATTAAAAAATCTCCAAAAATAATTAATAATATGTTATTATACTATATAGGCATTAATAATTCAACTTTTTTATGCGCTATAAAATTTCCCAAAAAAGTTTGATTTTGTGTTGTAAAGATTTCTAAATTTTGGTATAATAATAGTAATCTGATAATGAGGTGAAAAAATTTGTTCAGAAAATATGGTTTATCGGCTATAGTTACCGCCTTTTTAGGTGTTGGCTATTACTACTTTGCCCTTCCCGTAATACACATAAAATCGGCATCGTTTTGGGGCTTTTTGCTCTTTTTAGCAATTTGCTATGCCGTTTTGGTTGGTGTTTTTGCAGGCAGTGAGCTTATAACCCGAATGATTAAGGGTCATAAGCCCATTACAAGCGGCGAGCGCATTGTTCTTAACCCTAAAAAAATTACTTCAAAAAAGGTTAAATTTGCCGTTCTTTCGGTTATTGCGGTAGCAGTTATTGCAGTAGGTGCAATATTTGTTTCGTCTTCGCAGTTCTTCAATGCAGACAAATACCAAAAAATGCTTGCCGTTACCGAATCTAACTTTAACGAAGATATTGCCGAGCTTCCCCTTTCGCAAATTCCCGTTGTTGACCGTGATACTGCGGCAAGACTGGGAAGCCGAAAAATTGGTGAAGTAGTTGAGCTTGTTTCGCAGTTCAACGTTTCGAACTACTATACCCAAATCAATTACCAGAACAAGCCTACACGTGTTTCCCCACTTGAATATGCCGACATAATCAAGTGGTTTACCAACAAAAGCGAAGGTATTCCCTACTACGTTAAAATTGATATGGCAACACAAGATACCGAACTTGTCGAGCTTAAAGAAGGTATGAAATACTCCCCGTCCGAGTGCTTTGGCCGCGACCTTGACCGCCACGTTCGTTTTGCATACCCAACAAAAATGGTAGATTCGGTTTCCTTTGAAATAGACGAACAGGGCAAGCCCTTCTGGATTATTTCCTGCTACGATTTTACCATTGGTTTCCTTGGCGGTTATGATATTACCGGAATTATTACGGTAGATGCCATAAGCGGCGATACCGAATACTACAAGGTTGGCGAAGTTCCAAGCTGGATTGACTGTGTTTACAAGGCCGACGTGGTTTTAAATCAGGCAAATTACTGGGGCACCTACGTTAACGGTTATTGGAACTCCATTATTTCACAGAAAAACGTTGTAAGAACAACCGAAGGCTACAACTACCTTGCCATTGACGATGATATTTGGGTTTACACCGGTATTACGTCGGTTGTATCGGACGAATCTAACGTTGGTTTTATTCTTGTAAACCTTAGAACAAAAGAAGCCAAAACCTATTCTATAAACGGTGCCGAAGAATATTCGGCAATGGAATCGGCCGAAGGCAAAATTCAGGAAAAGGGCTACAGCGCCACCTTCCCCATACTTGTAAACATTGCCGATACTCCGTCTTACTTTATAAGTCTTAAAGACGATGCAGGGCTTGTAAAGGCATACTCATTCGTTTCGGTTTCAAATTACCAGATTGTTGGTGTTTCAGATACCCTTGCAGGTGCCGAAGCCGAATACAGAAGACTTCTTAAGGAATCGGGCAAGCTTGAAGGCGAAGACGTTCCTACACAAACAGGCGAAATAAGCTCGGTAATTACGGGCATTTCCACCGCCGTGCTTGACGGAAACACAGCATATTACATTATGCTTCAGGACAGCGACCAGGTGTTTATTGCCGACGTAAGACTTAACGATTTACTCCCCTTCGCAAAACCCGGCGACAGCGTTAAAATTTCATACAGCGTGTCTGGCGGCAAGTACCTTGCAAACACCGTTGACATTACGGTTTCATAACTTAATACAAATTAAAAGAACCTTCCGAAAGGGACACACTCCACAGGGCAATGTCGCTTAAAAATGTGAAATTTTTGCGGTATTATGTGTTAAAAAGCCACGGCACGCGTCAGCGTTGCCGTGGCTTTTCGTCTTTACTACCACTAAAAATTTTCATTTTTAAGTGCTTCGCAGTTTTGTAATTTTAAAATTTATATCCGAGACGAAGCCGAAAAATGCAGGAATACTGACGTATTTCAAGGCTTTTCGGCAAGTCTTCGGATTAAATTTGTTTTCCAAAACCGATACTGCTCTATGAAGTGTGTCCCAAGAAGGTTCTTTTTTTATTATGAAATCCATGCGCCGGAGTCGGCGAATAAATACCAGTTGCCGCCAA
Organism: Clostridia bacterium; assembly: GCA_017381035.1. Classification (GTDB taxonomy): domain Bacteria; phylum Bacillota; class Clostridia; order Oscillospirales; family Acutalibacteraceae; genus SFWF01. Next base: position 28,190 of record JAFOCW010000012.1, read on the forward strand.
GGTATTGCCAGCCGGTAAGCATATTGCCGCCGTCGGCGAAATAGTACCAGGTGCCGCCAAGAAGCAGCCAGCCGGTTACCATATTACCGCCTTCGGCCATATAGTACCAAGTGCCACCGAGGTTTAACCAACCCGTAGCCATATTTCCGCCGTCGTGGAAGTAGTACCAGAAGTTGCCTATACGCTGCCAACCGGTTACCATGTTACCGCCGTCGGCAAGGAAGTACCAGGTACCGCCAAGGTTCAACCAACCCGTAGCCATGTTTCCGCCGTCGTGGAAGTAGTACCAGAAGTTGCCTATATGCTGCCAACCGGTTACCATATTACCACCTTCGGCAAGGAAGTACCAAGTGCCGCCAAGGTTTAACCAACCTGTCTGCATTATACCGTCAGTGTTAAAGTAGTACCAGAAGTTGCCAATAAACTGCCAACCGGTAGCCTTTTCGCCGCCAGCGTAGTAAAGCCAGTTTGCGCCGTCTAAATACCAACCGGTATAGGTTATTTCACGTACATCTTCACACACGTTACAGTCGGGGTCTATATCGCTATCGTAAGAATGTTCGCCCGTTGCGGGAATAACCGTATTTTCGTTTTGAACTGCATTACAAACGGTACACTCTTGGTGTTTCTTACCGTCTTTACCGCAAGTGTTTTCTTCGTCGATTACCCATTCGTAATCGTGAATAATTTCACGAACATTGCCGCAACCTTCTACATTACAAATAGTATCACAAGCGTTTGTGTATACGTGGTCGGGTACGTTGCGAATTTGTTTGCACACGTTACATTCGGCATCACAAGCGTGTGAATAACTATGTTCGTTTGTTGCAGGAATTACGGTGTTTTCGTTTCGGGTTTCTCCACACACTGAACATTCTTCATGCTTTTTACCGTCTACACCACAGTTGTTATCTTTGTCGGTTACCCATTCGTAATCGTGGGTAATTTCACGAACAAAACCGCAGCCTTCTACGTTACAAGTTGTATCGCAAGAGTTTGTATAAATGTGGTCGGGTACGTTGCGAATTTGTTTGCACACGTTACATTCGGCATCGCAAGCGTGGTCGTATGTATGTTCGCCCGTTGCGGGAATAACCGTATTTTCGTTTCGAACTGCATCACAAACGGTACATTCTTCATGTTTGTAGCCGTCTACACCGCAAGTGTTTTCTTCGTCTATTACCCATTCGTAATTGTGGGTAATTTCACGTACATTGCCGCAACCTTCTACGTTACAAATAGTATCACAATCGTTTGTGTAAACGTGGTCGGGTACGTTGCGAATTTGTTTGCATACATTACATTCTGCATCGCAAGCGTGGTCGTAGGTGTGTTCGCCCGTTGCGGGAATTATTGTGTTTTCGTTGCGAACTGCATTACAAACGGTACACTCTTCGTGCTTCTTGCCGTCTTTACCGCAAGTGTTTTCTTCGTCTATTACCCATTCGTAATCGTGGGTAATTTCACGAACATTGCCGCAACCTTCTACGTTACAAATAGTATCACAAGCATTTGTATAAACGTGGTCGGGTACGTTGCGAATTTGTTTGCATACATTACATTCGGCATCGCAAGCGTGGTCGTAGGTGTGTTCTCCCGTTGCAGGAATTACGGTGTTTTCATTGCGAACTGCATCACAAACGGTACATTCTTCATGCTTTTTGCCGTCTACACCACAGTTATTTTCTGTGTCGATTACCCATTCGTAATTGTGTGGTTCAACTATGCGTGTATATTCACAACCTTCTACATTACACTCTGCATCGCAAGCGTTGCTGTAGGTATGGTTATGTGCTACAACCTTTAACGCTTCACTTGGCTCGCTTGCGTTGGTAGTGTCGGTTTTTGCGTATCTTTGATAAAAGTTATATTCTTTACCCGTCTCAAGATTATCAAATATAGGACTATCTTGCCAAGTAATTCCGTCAAGGCTGTATTCACCGTTAGTAATGGAATTTAATATAACAGTATTTTCATTGACACTTTGTAGTGTTGGTGCGCCAGGAGAAGAAACACTATTACGAATAACCTCTCCGTTCAAATCGCACGCTGTACAGTGTTTTGTTTTTGCCCCATTGCAAGAACCACACGTTACCGAATATGTTCCTTTTCCCGCACAAGCTGTGCAGTTTCTCCATTCTTTTATTCCACCGCCAACACACCTTGAACAATCGTATACAGAGGTTCTATTATTCTTACATCTGGGACACGCAGCCAGCGGCGGCGCGCCATAGCCGCAGTACTCACAAATAAACCCATATCCACTACAATTTGAGCAAGTGCTCACTAATACATTCGAACCACCTTGCCCTTTACAGCTTCCACACGTATAAGATACTTTGCCGGTTGCATAACAGGTAGAACAATTTATCTTATTATCTCCTCCACATGTTGTGCAACGTTTATTCCATTGCGCATATAAAACTATATTATTATTCAAACATAATAAACCACCCGGCTTATACACAACCTCACCATTTTTAGAGATTGCCCAGCCTGCAAAATTGTAACCGCTTTTAATAGGAGTTATTGACGGTAAAGTTATAGATTGATTCGGAATAACCTTGATTGAAGATACTGCTGTACCACCGTTTGAATTAAATTGAACCAAAATAAAAGCTTGACCACAAATATCACATTCGGTGTCGTTTTCATTACCAAATGTGTGCTGCCCTGTGGCATAAATAATTGTATTTATATTCTTTTTGATATGACAAAGTGTACATTCCTGATGTTTAACACCATCTTCGCCACAAGTGTTTTGTTTATCTATTATCCATTCGTAATTATGTGGTGCTGTACGCACATATTCACACACATCACAAATAGTATCGCAAACATTTGTGTAAACATGGTTTCCCGTTGCAGGAATTACTGTGTTTTCATTTCTGGTTTTGTGGCAAACTGAACATTCTTCGTGCTTTTTACCGTCTTTACCACAGGTGTTTTCTTGTTCGGTTACCCATTTAAAACTGTGGTTTCCGGTTGCGGGAATTACAGTTTTTGCATTTATAATATCGTGGCACAGAGTGCATTCTTGATGTTTAATACCATCTACGCCACAAGTGTTTTGTTTATCTATTACCCATTCGTAATTATGTGGTGCTGTACGCACATATTCACACACATTGCAAACAGAATCACAAACATTTGTATAAACATGATTGCCCGTTGCAGGTATTACTGTGTTTTCATTTCTGATGTCGTGGCACACTGAACATTCTTCGTGCTTTTTACCGTCTTTTCCGCAGGTGTTTTCTTGGTCGGTTACCCATTCAAAACTGTGGTTGCCGGTTGCGGGAATTACGGTATTCTCATTCTGTTTTTTATAACAAACAGAACACTCCTGATACTTGATACCTGTTTCTTTACAAGTGGCAGGCAATTGAACAACCCATTGATACTTGTGAGTAATTGTTCTAATATTTCCACATTTATTGCAAGTGGCGTCGCAACTGTTACTATATACATGTTCTGCTCCTACCGGGCAGGAATTGTAGTGCCATGTTGCATTTAGTATGTTGTCATTTTCTTCGGAAAGCGCAATAAAAGCTTTGTCTGTGCTGCTTCCAAGATACCACACTTTATTTAAGGCATCACAGCCATAAAACGCCCGCTTCCCAATGCTAGTTAAAGTTTTTGGAATTGTTATTTCTGTTAAAGCCGAACACAGAAGAAATGCGCTGTCACCTATGCTGGTTACGCCATTTGGAAGTATTACTTTTGTTAAAGATATACAATCATAAAATGCATAGTTTCCAATGGTTGTAACACTGCCAGGTATAGTAATATCAGTTAGGTTTTCACATAAATAAAACGTGTTTTCATCTATCTTTGTAATACTATCGGGAAGAACGATATTAGTAAGTCCGCTACACTGGTAAAACGCTCCGTAGCCAACCTTTGTAACGCTATTAGGGATGTTAACATTGTCTAACTTCTCACAACCAAAAAAAGCATACCTTTCAATGCCGGTTACGCTTTGAGAAAATATAACTCTGGCTAAATTGCTACACCAGCTAAATGCGCTGTACCCAACACTTAAAACGCCTTCAGGAATAGTATACCTTGTTATTGCGCCGGGCGCACTAAGTAATGTCGTTTTGTTTTTATCATATAACACGCCAAAATCATCACTACTGTAATTGGGGTTTTCTTCATCAACTTGAATAGCAAGAAGATTACTGCTTTTTTCAAAGGATGCTTGTTCAATAACGGTTACACTGCTTGGAATTGTTACGCTGGTTAAAGCTTGGCAATCATCAAAGGCCGCTCCACTTATACGAGTTACACCCTGCGGCACATAATAATCACCGGCTCTTCCTTTAGGATATATAAGGAGTGTTGTTCCGTTTTTATTATAAACTACTCCATCAACCGAACTGTAATTAGCATTATTTGAAGCTACTGTAATACTAATTAAGCTAGTACAACCATCAAATGCAGATGCAGGCAGACTGGTAACATTGGGTTGAATAAAAATGCTTTTTATGCTTGTACAGTCTTCGAAAGCACCTGAACCTATGGACGTAACAGCAGTTGGCATAGTAAAACCGGTCAAACCTGTGCATCCGGAAAACGCATAACTTCCTATACTGGTAAGGTTGCTTTCGGCCAAGTCTGAAAACTTAATTTTGGTTATGGAACTACAACGCGAAAACGCATAGCTTCCAATGGTTCTAACACCGTTTGGAATGGTAACGCTTGTAAGTTTAGAACAAAACGAAAAGGCACTATCTCCAATAGCGACAACCTTGTATCCACCAAGATAATATGGTATAGTTATATCTCCACTTGAATACGTCGAGTTATAATCTGTTATTGTGGCTTCGCCGTTTGACACGGTATAAGTGTAATAACCGTCAGTCAATGCGCTTGCCGTAATGGAAAACAAGCCTGTTGGTATTATTGAAACAAGCATTGCAAAGGTTAAAATTGCCGATAATACTTTTTTCATTTTAAAACTCCTTCTATAAGGCATTAACAATACTAAATATATATATTTTAGATTAGCACATTAAATATAATATTGCAAGGAAAATAAAGATAACAAAAACAACCATCCGTGTGGATGGTTGTTTTATTGCTATTTTATTACTGTGAGTTGTTTGAGCCGATGGTTATATTGCCTTCAATATATCGGCCGCTGCGGTATACCTGAACGGTAACGACATCGCCGGGTTTGCATTCTTTAAGGTAGTCGCCAAGGAGATTATAATGAGTGATTTTTTTGCCTGCGAATTCGGTAATTATATCGCCCTTTTGAATACCTGCATCGGCCGCAGGGCTATCTACTGCAACACTGTAAACAACGGCGCCAACGGGGTAGTTCCAATTTTTGAGGGTTTCGGGGTCGTAACGGGTGCTGATTGTAATGCCTATATATGGGTCAGGGTTGTTTTCTTTTGCAATTATTTTATCGCAAATTTCCTTTACGGTGTTTGAAGGAATTGCAAAGCCCATGCCTTCAACACTTTCGCTTACAAGCTTGCTTGAGTTAATTCCTATAAGCTTACCTTCAATATTAACAAGGGCACCGCCCGAGTTTCCGGGGTTAATTGCGGCATCGGTTTGTATGAGCTGAGTTGTAGAGCCGTCGGAGCCCGAAGAAATAACACGGTTAAGTCCGCTTATAATTCCCCAGGTTGCCGAACCCATAAATTCAAGTCCGCCGGGGTTACCTATTGCCATAACCTGCTGACCGACCTTAAGGCTGCCCGAATCGGCCCATTCTATAGCATTAAGGTTTGTTGCGTTAATTTTAATAACGGCCAGGTCGTTTGAAATGTTGTAGCCAACAACTGTTGCCGTATAACCGTTTTCGGTATCGCCGCTTAAGAAGACTTCTATTTCGGAAGACCTGCCGTAGTCTATTGCATCGCCTATTACGTGGTAGTTGGTAATTATATAACCGTCTTCGGTATAAATAACGCCCGAGCCTTCACCCGAAGCTTCTTGTGTGCCACCGAAGAAGTTGGTAACCGAAACGGTGGTACGAATACCCACAACGCTTGGGGTTACCTTTTCGGCAATTGCTTCACCTAAGGATGCATCTACGTCTTCTACGTTAATGGTAACGTCGCCCGAATTGTTGTTATTAGGTGTTTGACTGTTGGTAGTACCGTTCGAATATGCTTTATACACCGCCAAGGTGCCTACAATTCCGCCGCCAAGGCCAACCACTGCGGCCAAAACAACCGAAATTATGACAGTAATAAGCGAAAAGTTAGATTTTTCTTTAGGCTTTTTTGGTTTTTGGGGTGGCGCATAGTAGCTGTTAAACTGTGGAGTATAGCTTGGGGGTGGTGGCGGTGGAGCTTGCCTGAACGCTTGTGTGTTCGGGGGTGTCCACCCGTTATTGTTTACGGTGAAATTGCCCTTGTTTTCAGGTTGTCCCTGAACCTGTACAGGCTCTTCGGGGGTGGGGTTACTGTTTTCTGCCGACTGTTCGGCATTTTTGGAAACCATGTTTTCATTTTCGGGGTTTTGAGGGTTTTCCAAATTATTAAATTCTTCCATAAAATGTCCTCCAGACATTTGTTTTTACACTGTAATTGTACACATCGGTTGTGAATTTTATTATATTATTTTTATGAATTATTTTTTAACATTAAATATTATTCTGTTTTTTTGCGGCGGTTACGGTATTTTTCATAAGGGTTGCAATTGTCATGGGACCAACTCCGCCGGGAACGGGGGTAATATAAGAAGCAACCGGCTCAACTTCGGCAAAATTTACGTCGCCGCAAAGCTTGCCGTTCTCAAGTCTGTTTATGCCAACGTCAATTACAACGGCGCCGGGTTTTACCATATCGGCGGTTACAAAATTGGCTCTGCCAACGGCTGCTACCAAAATATCGGCACGTTTACATACTTCTTTTAAATTCTTTGTTCTTGAATGGCAGACTGTAACGGTACCGTTTTTGTGAAGAAGCAACATAGACATAGGCTTGCCCACAATGTTTGAACGGCCGATTACAACACATTCCTTGCCTTCAATATCTATATTTTCATATTTAAGCATTTCCATAATTCCTGCAGGGGTGCAAGGAAGAAAATCGTAATTACCTATCATAATTTTGCCAACATTCTGGGGGTGGAAGGCATCTACGTCTTTTTCGGGAACAATGCTGTTTATTATAAGTTCTTCGTTAAGGTGGCGCGGCAGCGGTAACTGACAAAGAATACCGTTTACACAGCTATCATTATTAAGCTTTTGAATAAGCGCTAAAAGCTCTTCTTCGCTTGTGTTTTCGGGCAGGGCATATTTAAACGAAGCCATACCCGAAGCTTCGCAAGCCTTTTCTTTGTTTGCGACGTATACCTTAGATGCAGGGTCTTCGCCCACAATAATTACTGCAAGACCGGGGGTTACACCCTTTTGTTTAAGGGCCGAAACTTCGGCTTTAACTTCTTCTTTAACTGCGGCAGAAATAACCTTGCCGTCTATTAATTTTGCCATAATTAATCCTCCTTGCCGTCTTCGGCTGTTTCTTCGACTGTTTCGTCAGATACTTCTGTTTCGGCTACAGCATCGGCGGCAAGCTCGGCCGCTAATTCGTCTTTGAACATATCGCTGTATTCGGCCTGCTTTTCCTTGGTTTTAATATTTTTATTAATTAAAACTAAGGCAGTGGCAGCGCCCACGCAAAGAAGGAGTGAAAGCAGGAAGGAAACCTTAGCGTTGCCAAGCATTAAGCTATCGGTACGCATAGTTTCAATTATTGTTCTGCCGAAACCGTACCACACGCAGTACATAAGTGAAGTTTCACCCGAAAAACGACGCTTTTTGCTTAATTTGTGAAGAACAACTGCACCAAGTATGCACCAAACCGACTCGTAAAGGAAGCAGGGGTGTGCAAGGGCATCTATTTCGTAGCCGTTTATACGGAAATCGTACACAACGTTTTCGCTTGTCATTCCCCACCAGGTACTGCCTGTGGGACCGCCGAAGGCCTCCTGGTTAAAGAAGTTGCCCCAACGGCCGACACCCTGACCTATAAGGAACGCAATTGATGCTAAATCTAAAAGGTCGAAAAGCTTTACCTTGCGGATTTTACACATAATAACGCCTGCAACAACCGCACCTATAACGCCGCCGTAAATTGCAAGACCCGAAATTCCCGAACCGTTAAATCCAAAAAATTCCGAAATGCTGCTTATTTTTTCGCCGTCGAAAATAACATAGTAGGTACGGGCGCCGAGTATTGCAACGGGGGTTGCAACAAGCACAACGTCAAGCACTCTGTCTATATCGAGCGAAAGTCTTTTGGCGTTTAAATAGCCGTATACAAGTGCCAACATAAAGCCAAGCGCAATTATTATGCCATACCAATAAATTGTCCAGCCGTTTTCGCCTATGGGTAAGGTGAAGGCGACCGGATTAATAACCAAATCAATTCCAAAAATAGTAACGTTATACATAAAATTTCCCTTCCTAATTTCTTGGGGTAATAACCGAAAGCACCGCAGACGGTTCGGTTAATTTTTCAAGGCAAGTTAAAATATCTTGTTCGTTTATACTGCCAAGAAGGTCTATTGAATCGAACAAGGTGCCGCCCGAAATTGCACAGTCTTGCATATCTGTAACAATATTATCGGTGGAATCGAAACGTTTTACGGCATCGCCGTAGGCGGCCTTTTTAATGGCTTCAAAAAGCCTTGTGTCAATTCCGTTTTTTATAAGATTTTTAATTTCCTTGTTTATTTCTTCGGCTACGGCTTTGGGGTTATCACTTTCGCCTTCAATAATAAAGGCCGAATAGCCTTCGCCTTGGAAATGCTCTGAAGAAAGCTCGTTATCTATAAGACCGTCTGCCAAAAGTCTTCTGTAAAGGGAAGAACAATCACCGCACAGAAGGTCAAGCGTAATGCCTGCTATCATTCGGTCTTTTATACCAACACGTTCGGTTTTTGGTATATCTTTAAAGCCGTAACAGAAAAGGGGTTTTGAAACCTCTAAGGCCTGCTCTATATAATGCTCTTTAACCTCTTTTACTTCACTGGAAACGGCAGATTTGACACTTACCTTTTCGTGTGGCTTCATTCCCTTTTCAATTTGCGAAAGCACTTCATTTGTTTTTACGTTTCCTGCTATGCAGATAAACATATTTGACGGGTTATAAAAGGTATTATAACACTCGTAAAGCAGTTTATCGTCTATTTGCGCTATGGAATCTACCGTGCCTGCAATATCAATTTTTACAGGGTGGTTTTCGTACATTGTGCGAAGCAGATTAAAGAAAACTCGCCAACCGGGGTTATCTTCATACATTTTAATTTCCTGCGCTATTATTCCCTGCTCTTTAGCAACGGTTTCGGCGGTAAAGTAGGGGGACTGCACAAAATCGAGCAATATGTCAAGGTTTTCATTAAAGCTTTTGGTGCAGGAAAAAATATAACAGGTTTTATCGAACGACGTGTATGCGTTACAGTAGGCGCCCGTTTTAGCAAAGCGCTGAAAGGTATCGCCTTCTTCGCTTTCGAAAAGCTTGTGCTCTAAAAAGTGCGCGATTCCTGCCGGCACTTCAATATCGGGGCCGCCGTTGCGGCTGAATTTGGTATTAATTGAGCCGTACTTTGTGCCGTAAAGCGCAAAACTGGAATCGAACCCGGGTTTTTCCATAATATAAACCGAAAGCCCATTTTCAAGCACCGTTTTGCTGTACTGACCAAGTAGGCTGTTTTTAAAAATTTCTGTTTTCATTACTCGGCCTCCTTTGGTAACAGTCTGTAAACGGTGTGAAGCTTAACACCCTTTGCGGCATTTATAATATCTTCACGGGTAACCTTCATAACAATATCGGCCGCTTCGTTTGGCGAGATGTCTTCGCCGATTTCACGGCTGTACCAAATATCAATTGCGGTGGCGTTATCGTTATAACCGTAAAGCGAATCTGTAATTGCTTTTTTAGAAGCTGTAATTACGCTGTCTTCAAAGTTGCCGTTTTTCATATCTTCAAGTTCTTTTAAAACGGCATCTATGGTTTTTTGTGCGTTCTTTTCCTCTACGCCCGACTGAACCGTAACAAAGCCTTTTGTACGGCGGGATGCGGCAGAGCAGTAGTAACAAAGCGACTGCTTTTCACGCACGTTTTCGAATAGCTTTGAATACGGGCCACCGCCGAAAATATCGGAAAATACCGAAAGTGCTGCGGCTTCTTTAAGGCTGCCCTTAACAGACGAAGTAAAGCCCATTGCTATTTTGCCCTGGGTAACACTAAAGCGTTCGGTTATATCGGTAGGAGTATTTGTTTCGGGAAGATATTTTGTTTCGATAAGCATTTCCGGGTTGAAGCTTCGGTTTACCGAAGAAAAATACTTATTTGCAAGTGTGAACACGTCTTTAGGTTCTTCGTTGCCTACCACAATAATTCTGACGTAGGCTAAAGACAAAAGTTCTTGCCAGGCACTGTAAAGCTGCTGCCCCGTTATAGCGTCAACTTCGTTTACGCTGCCGTAAATAAATTTACCGTACGGGTCGGAGCCGAACATTTCTTCCATAAGGCGAGTTCTTGCAAAAGATTTTTTGTTGTTAATTTCGCCTTCAATTCTTTCGATGGTTTTACGCTTTTCCCTTTTGACGTCGGCATCTTTAAAAGAATTTTCACACACGGCGGGTGCGAAAATTAAATCCGAAACAAGCTCGGCTGCACGGCTTACGGGAGCATCGTTTAAAAGCGCTAAGTTGTTGTTTATAACGTTAATTCCTATTTTTACGTGAAATAAATCGGCACATTTGGAAACAGAGCAGGAAATATCTGCCCCGTATAAATCTAACAGTTCGATATTAAGCTGTATATAGTCGCTGAACTGTTCGCTGCAGGAAGTAAGCAAAAAAGGTAACAAAGAATTTGTTGCCATATTATTACTGTTTAGCGGCAAATAAAAGTTGTATGTAATAAGGGTGGTGTTAAAGCGGTTATTTTCAATATAAAAACCTTCCACACCGTCCGCAATATTTATTTTTTTTACAGACACAAAGGTACCTCCCCTTTTGTAATTAGATATAATTATATCACATAGAATATAATAATTCCATAATTTTAAAAAAAATTTACATTTTGGCTCGTTTGTTTTGTTGACATATTGCGTTTTTAAGGGTATAATAAGAACAAGAAATTGATAAAGGTGGTTATCAAAATGAAGGCTAAGCACGTACTTTGGATTTTCACAGGTCTTGTTGCGGTAGTAACTATGGCTGTTGGTATTGCTGTTCTTGTAGACCGTTTCATCACCCGTAAGGAATGTCCCGACGGATATATCTCTTTCGACAGTGATGAACTCGAAGCTCTTGAAGAAGAATAAACCCCTGTAATTTACATAACGCCCCATTCAAAACGAATGGGGCGTTTATTATATTTGTTTTTTAGTGGTTTTTTGTTTATTTTTACTTTTGTGTTTATATTTTTCCGCAAATTAAGCATATTTATTGTATAATTTACACAAAATAATAGTGTTTTTTGTGATATTATAACACTTGAATTTTTTAGGCACTTGGTGTAATATATTAGCATAGAATTTATAAAGGGGTTTCCTTATGAAAGAATATACTATTAAATACCTTAAAGAACAAATTGAAAAAAAGCTTTCGCATAACTTCGGTGTTTCGGCTTCCGTTGCATCCGACGAGCTTTTCTACAAGGCTTCGGTACTTGTATTGCTTGATATTATGCGTGAGCGCAGAAGTAATTTTAAAAAGGAAGTTGCCGAAAAGGAAGCTAAAACCGTATACTATTTAAGTATGGAATTCCTTATGGGCCGCTCCCTTAAGAACAACCTTTACAACCTTAACCTTACGGACAAAATGGCAAAGGCGCTTAAAGGCTTTAACGTTGACCTTAACAACCTTTACGAATTAGAGCCCGACGCAGGTCTTGGTAACGGCGGCCTTGGCCGTCTTGCAGCCTGCTTCCTTGACGGGCTTTCAACCGGCTCCTACCCTGCTATGGGCTACTGCCTTAAGTACGATTTTGGTATTTTCCGCCAAAAGCTTGTTGAAGGCTGGCAGACCGAACTTCCCGACAACTGGCTCCCCGGCGGTGAAGTCTGGCTTGAACACCGCCCTTCAAGCGAATGTGAAGTTCACTTCGACGGTTGGATTGACGAAAACTGGGACGGTAACTTCCACTATGTTGAGCACAAGGACTACAGCGTTGTACGTGCCATTCCTTACGACCTTATGGTTGCAGGTAAAGACGGCAAAACCGTAAACGTGCTTCGCCTTTGGAGTGCTAAGGCTCCCGAATTCAATATGTCGGCCTTTAACCGTGGCGACTACGTTGGAGCAATGGAACAGCAGGCTCAAAGCGAAGCTATAAGCAAGGTATTATACCCTGAAGACAACCATTTCGAAGGAAAGTCGCTTCGTCTTCGTCAGCAGTACTTCTTAGTTAGCGCTTCTATTCAAGATATTCTTCACAGACATCTTCGCCAATACAATTCACTTGAAAACCTTGGTGATAAGGTGGCTATTCACATTAACGATACCCACCCTGCCCTTTCTGTACCCGAGCTTATGCGTTTCCTTTTAGACGAATGCGGCTACAATTGGGACAAAGCCTGGAGCATTGTTACAAAAACAATTGCATACACTAACCATACCGTTATGCAGGAAGCGCTTGAATGTTGGAACGAAGAACTCTTTAAAACAAGACTTCCCCGTATTTACCAGATAGTTAAGGAAATTGACAACCGTTTCCGCCACGATATGTACGAAAAAACCGGCGATGCCGCTTTGGTTGAACGAACCGCAGTTATTTCGGGCGGTGTGGTTAAAATGGCCAATCTTTCGGTTATTGCTTCCCACCACGTAAACGGTGTTTCACGCCTGCACAGCGAAATTCTTAAGGACAGCTTATTTAACGATTACTACAAGGTAACACCCGAAAAATTTACAAACGTTACCAACGGTATTGCCCACAGAAGATGGCTTTGCCAGTCTAACCCCAAGCTTTCACACCTTATTACCGACCTTATAGGCGACGGCTTTATTAAGGATGCTTCAGAGCTTGCAAAACTTCGCGATTTCAAGGACGACAAGGCTGTACTTAAACAGCTTGAAGATATTAAACTTGCAAACAAGGAACGTTTTGCAAAATACGTTAAGGCTCAAACAGGCGTTGTATTAAACCCGAATTCTATTTTCGATATGCAGGTTAAGCGCTTACACGAATATAAGCGTCAGCACCTTAA
>JAFOCW010000013.1 GCA_017381035.1 Clostridia bacterium
AATGATTTCGTTACCCTTTTGAATCATAAGGTCGATTTCGGGCATTTTACCATCGAGATACTTCTTGATGTTGTCGGGAGATTCGTACTCGAATGCGTAGCCGAAGCGTTCGCCAAGACCGGTGGTCTTCATCATGTCGGGTCCACGATAGTAAACAACGTTGTCGGAATAAGCGCCAACTAACTTGAAGAAGAAGTTGGTTACATCCTGGTTGTGGAAGGTCTGTTGAAGGTCATAGTTGTTAACGTCTAAGTAGTAACGCATGAAGATACCAGCGCCAACGGGGTTCTTAGAGCCTTCAATTAAGCCCCAACCACGATAGATACCGGTGTAAACCTGTTCGTCGCCCTTTTCCCAAACAGGAAGATAGGTAGCGCCGATGTATTCGGGGTTAAGGTGGGTGAAGTAACCAGTCTTCTTAAGACCGAAGCAGTTGGTGAAGCACATACCCTGCTTACCATCGTCGAAGCCGAAACGGTCGAGCTTTAAGTAGCCGTCTACACGCATTTGAGACATAGCGGTAAGAACTTCTACGAAGTGAGCGTCAACACCGTTAGATAAGGTCTGATCTTTGTACTGGAATACGGTACAACCAGCAGCACCAAGCATAGCTTCGTCGAGTACGCCTGCGCCGGAGTATTCTTTACCAAGTGCAACTACCTGTTTAGCAGCTTCACGGAAGGAAGCGAAGGTCCATTCGCCTGCTTCATAATACTCTTCAGGAGTGGTAAGACCGTTAGATTCGAAAATGTTTTTGTTGTAAACGCAGATATCAAGTTCTGTCCAAACGTTAGAGATAGCGTCTACAAGGTAGGGGTGTCCATCGAGAGTGGAAGCTTTAATTAAAGCCTGATTCCAAATAGGAGCAGTAAGGTCGAGTTTTGCAGCATCGAGAGGTTGCATAACGGTAAGAGAGCCGGGGAAGTCGCCGTTTTCGAAGAAAACGTCGGGCTGTTGGTTAGAAGCAATTGCAGCTGCAATTGTGTTAACGTATTCGCCCTGGTCAATCATTTGCCATTCGAAGTTGATGCCATATTCCTGTTCGAACTTGTCGCAAACAGGACCGTCTTCGTTTTGATAGGGGTCTTTCCAAGTTGCAAGTGTTACGGTTGTACCTGCATAGTCTGCAGGGTTAACTTCAGGAAGAAGACCGTCGATTTTAGCGTCGCCCTTTCCGCCGCCGCTAGCGCTACCGTCTCCACCACAGCCGACAGCAAGGCTTGCTATCATAGCAATGGCAAGGACGAGAGTAATCAGTCTGATTACCTTTTTAGTCATTTTAATTACCACCTTTTACATTTTTTTTATTTTACAGACACGCTGTCTGTTTAGGTACTAAAATAATTTACCCTTCTATTTTAACCTGTAATTCCCACACGGTCAATACTTTCTATAAATTTTCTTTGCATAAACATATAGAAAATTAGTGGTGGAAGGATAAATAAGAAGCATGCAGCCATTAATATTGACTGTGTATCGGTGTTGTTTGGATAGTATCCTGCACCTACCATGGTTGCATTAATTCGGCTTAAATAAACCGATAAAGGATAGTCGCTTTTTACATACATTGCTGCAAGGAATGTATCGTTCCAGTGCCAAATTATAGAGAACACGGTAACGGTTGTGAAAACAACGCTGGAAGAAGGAAGTGCGATTGATACGAATGTACGCACAGGACCTGCACCGTCTACCCAAGCAGCTTCTTCAAGTTCGTAAGGAAGACCTTTAAAGAACTGAATGTAAATGTAAATAAGAATACCCGAACGAAGTCCCATTGCGAAAAGACTTGGTAAATAGAACGCAAGGGGCGAACCAATAAGGTTAGGTCTTAAATCTACAGCGCCGTTTGTTAGGTCTGCAAGAAGACCGAAAATTCCAAGTATATCCATTTTTGAATATGTAAGCATACGTGGAATGATAACCATAATTTCGGGAACAAGAATTGTAAGGAAAAGTCCTGCTGTGAATAAGGGCTTTAACTTAAATTTAAAACGAGCGAAGCCGTATGCAACTATTGAACAGGTTATAACTTCAATAAGTCCTGCAATAATTTCAAGAACCATTGTGTTCTTAAAGCCTGCGAAGAATGATGTGAAGTCTAGCGCCTTTGTATAGTTGTGTCCTGCGCTGACAGATGAAGGTATCCAAACACGAGCAGAATCGTAATAAGACTGACGTGAACGAATGGATGTACCTATCATATAGAATAACGGATAAATAATAATGTATCCGATAGCAAGAAGAATTAAAATACGAAGAATGGACCAAGCAAGCTGGGTTCCTTTATTAAGCATCTTCTTGCGACGTAAGATTTCTTTAGCAGGGTCGTTAACAAAGTTTTTAATATCTGCAATTAAATTCATTAAAGACCCCCCTTTACTGCCAACGCTTCAATAAGAAGCGATTGTATAAGAATAGTACGAAGCCCATTACTAAACCTACACCAACGAAGTAAACCCAAAGCATAGCCGAAGTTTCGTCGTAGTTACCGGAGTTTATCATGGTGTAAGCCTTATCGATAACGGTGTTTCTTGTATTGGTAAAGGCATCTACCATTGTGTAAACCGATACTAGCAGCGTTACGCTACCAAGCGACGGGAAGGTTATGAACCAGAATTCCTCCCACTTGGTTGCGCCTTCTACCTTACTAGCTTCGTAAAGGGTTGCGGGAATAGACTGAAGACCTGCAATAAAGAGAACTGTCTGAATTCCGCAAGACCAAAGAAGGTCGAAAATGTTGTTGATGATATTTTTAAGAATTTGAGCTATTTTATCGGGGATGTTAAGCCAACCCACGATATCTTCAATAGAGAACATAGAGCCTGTAATTGCAGTAGAAACACCTGCGCTTGTAAGCTCTTCGCTTGTTGTTTGGAACATAAGCTTTAAAACGGCACCCGAAGCAATAATTACGGGAACGAAATATACTGCACGGAAGATAATTCTGCCCTTAAACTTTTGGTTAAGTAAAATGGCAAGAACTAACGATACAAGAAGGATAATTGGCAGAGAGTAAAGAATTGAAGACATATCTGCAGTAAGCCAACTTGTATAGTCGGGATGCTCGTTAAATAGGTAGTTGAAGTTTTTAAGACCAACGAAGGAAACTACAACACCTTCGGTTGCAGAAATTGAAACATCTGCAAAGGAATAAAATACCGACTGAATAACCGGGAAGCCGAAGAATAAGATGAAACCGATTACCCAAATGGCAGTAAAACCGTATCCGTAACGGCTTTTCAGCTGTTCGATACTTCTGTACTTTTTCTTTTTCATCATATTACTTCTCCCATACATAGCCGAAAGATTCTACGGTTTTGCCTGAATCTGTAACTATGCTATTGTCTGTATAGTTAACGTACGCCTTAACACCGTTACTGTAAACGGTTTCACGAAGACCACTTGCTAAAACTGTGTGAGAAACAATTTCTGCACCGTTTATTGCAGCGTAGTAGTCTTTAAGTTCATTAGCGGTAGCAATAATGCCTTCGCTAATATCGCTGTACTGACTTCCGAAGAAGTAGTAGCCGTTGTAATCGATAAATTCGTTATAGTAGTTGGAAATGAGTGTGTAGTTAAGGCCACTTCCTGCTTCTACCGCTAAAAGAAGTTCTTTCTTGGGGTTGGAAGCTAAATTAATGCTTTCGGTAGTCATTGGAACATATCCCTTGAATACCATTTGATAGAAAGGAACGTCGTAACGGAAAATTCTTTCTTGAGCCGAAGCAGAAGGTGTGCTGTAAATAATATTGGATGCTGCAGCTGCATAAGCATTTGCATCTTCACTTGCTACTTTGTAAGTTTTCTTGAATTCAGCGAAAATGTCATTAACATCTTTTGCCATATTGCCCTTTGTCATATACTCTGTAGTTTCGGTAGAGCAGTCGGAATAGGCAATTTGTGAAAGTGATTCAAGGCTTACGCCCGAAAGGTTCCAGCCTTTAATTTTCTTAAGAACCTTATTTGCGCCCTTATCTAAAAGTTCACGCTTTAAAAGCTTGTAGCCTGTTTCTTCTTCGTAGCTACGGGAAGCAGCGTTGTACTTATAAACCGTTGTAATTTTTAAAAGTGAGCTATACGCTACATCGAATGTTGTAGAGAAGCCTTGGCTTGCATTTTTAAGTCTTACAAGGTCGAAATCGTAATAAAGGTCGATATTGTTGTTCTTGGAATAATCGGCAAGAGCTGAAAGCTGCTTTTTAGAACCGATATTTTTATGTAGGGTAATGCCCCCTGCATAACTTCCGTATTCAATACCTGTTGAGCCGAAGCCTAAAAGTTTAGCGCTGATTTTGCTACCGGTTTTATCTTTAAGTTCGGTTAAAATTTCTTGTGCTTTTTCTATGGTAGTAGCAGCAACAAGGTCTTTATAAGGAACACCAAGGAAAGATTTATCTATCATAACGCCACCAATAAAGGTTACGTTTAAGGGAGATTCTTCCTTTACATTTTCCTTTAAAACACCGTTTGCTTTAAGATAATTACGGTAGGTTTCAGCCATACCACTATAGCTTGCCTTTTCATCCTTTAAAGGATAGAAGCCAATGGTAATTGGTTTTTCGGCAGGGCTTACTGCGTAAACTTCCTGACGGGAAGAACCGTTGTTCATTGTTTGAACTGCGTTGGTGGAATGACCGCGAAGGTCGAACTTTGCATAAACGCCACTGAATTTAAGTGATTCGGAACCAACCTTTGCACCAATTGAAGCCGATTCGGCATTATCTTCAATAATTGCCACGGTGCCTATGTTTCCGTTAACTGCGCCGTAAACGGGAAGGCGAACTTCTTTGGTGGTGGTTTCTTGTGTATCTTGAAGCATAGCAGCGTCGGAGCCGTACACCTGAGATTCATAAGAAATACCTGCTGCAGAAAGGGTTGTGTTTGAAACAATTGCGCCCGAGCCTGAAGGATAGAAAAGATATGCTTCGCTATCGTCATTTTGGTTTGCACACCAATAAGGAGCGATTTTTACAGATGTTGCTCTGTACTTTTCGTTTTCTTGTAAAAGCTTGGGGTCAACGGTTACGGTTACACGGTCTTCGTGAAGCACAAAATCTGCTGCTACTCTAATTTCAACTGCGTCGAAATAGAAGTAAATACGAATACCGTTTTCTATTTTTTCGGTAACAACACGGCCATTTTTAACGGCGCCAACAGCCGAGAAAATTGGGCTTGTTTGGTTGTTTTCCATATCTAACGTTTCAAGGATAACTACCGAAGAAAGTTCGGGCATAGCCTTGATAGGCATATTTGTTTCGGGGTTAACGGTAGGAGCTTCGGGGTCTCTTGCAGTAACGCCCCAACGGGTGCCTGTTTCTTTTTCGATAAGGTCTACTGTACATTCGGAGCCACGCCAAACAAGTTCATACTTGTCGTTCGAAGCTACAACTTCATCCTTCTTGGAATAGTTGCTTTGTACCTTTTCATCGAATGCTTCGGGGGACCAAATTTCGCCGGTTGTCCAGCCCATCATACTAAGTACACCAACAAGTAATGCTGCGCACAAAAAGATGCATATAAACTTTTTCATTTTGTCCCCTCCTTTACATTAATAATTCGGTAACGATAGTTGCAACAAAGCCTCCAAGCTGTTGGAGAAGAATTCCTACAAGAATCATAAGGAAGATAATTGCTGCCATACCGAAAACGGTTAGGAGCGAAGTTCCAATTAAGCGACCCATAGAATAATCGTGGATACGCATCATACCGATAACAAGTAGGAGTCCTGTATAAATCATGGCAGCTGTTGTAAGAATTCCTAAAAAGCTTCCTTCGGTTGGAAGTAAGAAGTTTGTAAGAATAATGTAAATAACACGCGCGCCAATCATTGGCATTAAACTGTAACAGGTAACAACGAAAATTTCTTTAAGTTTACCTTTACCTGCCATAAGTGTTGTAACAAGCCAGTTAGCAATAACCCAAAGAGCAACAAGTCCAACGCTTTGAACAAGTACCCAAAGTGAGTTAAATGTGCCCGGGTCGTACTTGGTGAACAAGAAGCCACCCCAAAGCACCTGTATAACTGCAGAAACGTAGAAAAGAAGTAGTATTACAAGGGCAACCTTTACAGAGCCACGCTTCTTATCTTTCATTTCTTCAAAGGCAAGACCCGGATGAATTAGGGCGCTTAATGCGAGTTTCCATTCGCTATCGCCCGAAACTTCGGCTTCTCCCTTTTTCTTTTTAAATACAACAACGGCAATTACAGCAAGCGCAATTACAATTACTGCTGCAAAAAGAATGCCGAAGTATTTAGAAACCAAGTTTTGACGATGATATTCAAACGCTAAAGCGTAGGTATCACGGTCGTAGCCTTCAAGTGCTACTTCCATTGCCTTTTCGTAGTTCTTTTCGGCAAGATATGCACGAGCAAGACCTGTGTAGGCAATTTGAAGGTTTTTATCGAGCTTAATTGCTTCTTCCCAACCTTCGCGAGATTCAACATAATCGCCGTCGATGGTCATACGGGTAAGACCTACAACCATATTACCGTAATCGTTTCTTCTGAATACGGTTAAGGTGTTGTTGGTTTTATCGGTTACAAGTACATCGTTTACGATAACTGTACCGTTTTCATCTTTTGTTTCCTTAACGCAAATTGCCGAAGCAGTTTGGAAGGTACCCTTTTGTGTACCACTTCCCATACCACCACCGAATGTGGTAAGCAAACGGCATTGTGCATCGTAAAGATAGATTCTGCCGTAGGTAGCATCTAGCGCATACATAAATTCTTTATCGTCTACGTCAAGACCAACAATTTTTTGATAAAGCGCGAAGTTAAGACCACCAAGATAGGTACGGTTAACTGCATCGTCGATAAAGCGCTTATCGTTAGATTTTAAGATGTTGTTGCCGGCGCCCGGATTAAGCTTTTTAAGCTGACCCTTTGCAGCCGAGTCGGTAGTTGTATAGATAAAGTCTTTAGAATCTATAACGATATCGGAAAAGGTGTAAGGAAGAACACGGTTTTGGTTCTTCATTTTATCGTTGTTGGGGAACATACGGTTAAGTGCAGACTGAATTGCGCCTAACACACCGTTAACAACGGTATTTGCACCATAGAAACCAATAAATTCCTTTGCTGTTCCACTTTCGGCAGGCGCAAACAGAAGCGCACCGTAGTAAGAACCTTCGGAAAGGATATAAACATATCCTCTGGAATCGGCTACCACCTTAACGGGACGATATGTAAAGTCGTCGGGGATAAGGGGTGAGTCGGGTAGTGTGTATTCGTCGATATAACGGCCTTCGCCATCGCACTTAAGCACTCTTGCGTGTGTGGTATCGCAAATATAAATGCAACCGTCGGTGTGAACGTAAATGTTGTAAGCGCCTGTGAAATCTAATTCTTCGGTGCCAACAGTTCCGTCTTCTGCGGTGGTTTCTTTATAAACCTTGCTTATTTGCTTAACGTATTTATAGTTAGCATCTAACACAACGATTTTTGCCGAAACATCGGGCGAGCCTGTATCTAAAAGATAGATATTTTCGTTTTTGTCTGTGCAGACATCTACAAGTTCGGTAAAAGCTTCAATGCCAAGTTCGACATTGCTTAAAACGAACTGAGTATTATACATTGGGCGATTATAAACAAGCTTTCTGCCCGAGCCTGTTATATCTTCCCAGTAGGTGTAATTCTCATACGGCACGTATTGTGATGTTTCTGCAAAAGCGGTAACCATAGTTCCTGCGACAATAATAGCAGAAAGTAAAACTGCTGCTATAAGTCGAAGCACTTTTTTAGTCATACATTACATCTCCTTGCCGTATTATTCTTTAATGCCTGCACTAGTCATTGCCTGCATTACGTTACTTTGAGAAACCATATACACAAGTATAGGTGGTATCATCATAATTACCGTCATTGCCATTGAGCTACCTGCACGGGCTGTACCACCTGCCGCAATTTGTGGGGTAACCATTGGTAATGTTTTAAGCTGTTCGGTAAAGATGGTGGTTGATGGAGCCATGCTCCAAATACTTCTGAAGCCGAAAAGCATAAGGGTAAGCCACATTGGCTTAACGGTGGGCATTACTATACTCCAGAATACCCTTGTATAACCTGCACCGTCGATTTTTGCCGCTTCTAAAAGCGCATCGGGCAGCGCATCTTCCATATACTGCTTCATAAGGAATACGCCCATGGTATCTGCCAAAGAAGGAAGCAGATATACCCAATATGTATCTATAATATTGAGTTTTGCGTAAATTAAGTATGAAGGAATGGAAAGGGTGTAGGCATTGAACATAAGTGCCATCTGGATAGTCCAGAAAATAGCGTTCTTTGCCTTGAACTTCGCCTTGGCCAGAACGAAAGCGGCCATTGACGATATGATTATATATAGGAATGTAGTAATAATACTGATAAGTAAGCTGTTAGCTATGTAGCGGGAAAGGGGTACCTGCAGGTTGGAAAGCAGGTCGGGCAGCGCCAGATAGTTTGCAATGGTGGGGCGCTGTACGAAGAAGCGAGGCGGGAAGATGAGAAGCTCATCTATAGGTTTAAAGGATGTTACCACCGAATAAATAAGGGGTAATACCGAGAAAAGACCGCCTGCAATAAGGAAAGCGCAATAGAAAAAGTTTCCTATTTTGGAACGGGTAAAACGACGTGCGAAGGAGCTTTTCTTTTTAAACGCTGCGAATTCAGGTTTTTTAAGTTTAATTGTCATTTTAACACCTACTTTCCTATCAGCGAGAGTACCTTACCAATAAGCATACGTGTACCTGCCATCATAATGAACAGGATTACAGCGATAGCCGAGGCATAGCCGTACTCGAAACGAACTGTGGCCATATCTGCCATGTGTGAAACTATGGTATCTACCGCATACTGAGTTGAGGGGAAGCCCGCAAGCTCGATAGCGATAGAGCTGACAGAGAAGCTGGACTGAATTTGCATTACTGCAGAGAAGAGCAGCATATTCTTCATTTGGGGAAGGGTTATAAAGCGAAGCTCTTGCCAACGGGAACGAATACCGTCGATAGCGCCTGCTTCATAAAGCTCGTCGCCGATATTCTGAAGACCCGAAATGTTGGAAAGGAAGGACACACCCATGCTTTGCCAAAGTTGAACGATAATAACGATGGGCATAAGGTACTGGGGTGTTTTAAGCCAGGTAATAGGGTCGGTAATAAGGCCGACAGAAAGAAGCATGCTGTTTAAGTAACCGTAAGCATCGCCCGAGAAGAGTACCTGCCAGATGAACAGACCGCCGCCTACAAGAGAAGGGGTATAGAACATGAAGGAAAGCACGGTTCTTACTGCGGGTGAGAACTCGTTTACGAACCAAGCAAGAACGAAGGCTAAAAGGAAGCCGATAGGTCCTGCGATAATTGCGAATACAAGTGTATTCTTAACAACTATTCCGAAAACGTCGTCGAATACGAACATTCTTTCATAGTTTCCGATACCTAAGAACTTAGGGGTGGAAAGAAGGTCATAAGAAGTGAAGGAAAGCGCTATTGACGAGAAAATGGGAATAATTGTGAAAAGCAGAAAGAAGATTAAGAAGGGGGAAAGCATACCAACAAGGGGTAACTGCTCAAGAAACGCATCTTTTCTGCGAAGTTTAGAAATAGATTTTGAATTTGACATTTACTTTCCCTCCTTTAGCTATATTCTTCGATTTTGCGTTTAATTTCGTTATCTGCCACCAAGGACCACTTATTAATTGCATCCTTAGCGTTTATGCCATCGTTGATAACCGACCAATAGGCCTGGTCTACGGCACGGGTTGTATAGTAAGAGCCGGGTACTTCGGGTACCTCTTGTACGTGGCTCCATTGTTCGTTTAATGCTTCAAGGTCAGCAGGGTCCCAACCTAAGTTGTTGAAGGCTTCAACGTTTGAAGGTGTGGAACGGCCAAGAAGACCAAGAATAGATTCAACGTTGTTGGAGTAGCGGGTCTGAATTTCGGCAGAAGTCCACCACTTTAAGAATTCCCAGGCTTCTTCGTGGTGTGAAGATGCCTTAACAATACCTGCGCCCGAGCCCGAGCCTGCGGTTGCACGGTTG
Source organism: Clostridia bacterium (assembly GCA_017381035.1). Classification (GTDB taxonomy): domain Bacteria; phylum Bacillota; class Clostridia; order Oscillospirales; family Acutalibacteraceae; genus SFWF01. The sequence goes on from JAFOCW010000013.1 coordinate 10,019, forward strand.
ATTTCACCGGTTTCGGGGTCGAGTGTGCCGGGAACGTTGGCAATTGCCCAACGGCCGTCGATTTCGGGTGCGGCAGAGTAAATGGTGAAGTATGTAGAGTAGCCTGCAATACCCAAGGGCATTGAGCCGTTACGTAAACGGTTATAGAAGTCTGCCTGCTTCTGATAGCCGTAGTCGGTGTACATTTCGGTCCATTCTTCGAAGACCTGAATTGCCCTTACGTTATTAATGTTGGTTGCGTTGCCTTCTTCATTATATATAGGAAGGTTGTTCTGCATTAACATTGTGGGGTAAAGGTGAAGTCCGCCGATACCTGCGTCAACCGTGGTAGCGGTGGTGATTTGTGTATAGGGAACGTAAACGTCCATATTGTAGCGCTGAATAATGGTTGCGCAATAAAGGAACTCTTCCCAGGTGTTAGGAACAGAAAGTCCTAAGTCTTCGAACACGTCGGTACGGTAGAACATACACATAAAGCCCTGGCTATCGGGAATAGCGTAAAGTGCACCGTTGTACCAATAAGGAATATCAGCGCCTTCGTTGAACTGCTTTAACACTTCTTTATAGTCATCGAACTGTGTTAAGTCTAAGAGTGCGCCACGCATACCGTAGTTAACGGGTGCGGTACGTGAAAGATAAAGCTGTACGTCGGGGAAGTTGTTTGCAAGAAGACCGTTAATAAGCGAGCAGGAAACAATTTGCAGGTTAACGTTAATTCCCTTTTCCTTAACAAAGGAGTCTTGAACCAAGGAGTTGAGCGCCATTGTTTGGTCGCGGCCCCAGTTAACCCAAAGCTTTAAAGCTTCTTCGCCGTCTTCTTCATTATATAAGGTATAGTCGTTTACGAAGGAAGAATAAAGTCTTACAGCTTCGTAGCCGAAGTTCTGGAAGATGTTACTCTTTTTATAATCTGCCTTGCCGCCTGCGGGGGTGAAGCGCATTTCGTCGATAGTAACGGGAAGCTTCTTCATTTCGGAAAGCCAGGAAGAAAGTGTTGTATAGTTGGAATAGTAGTCGCTTACGTAGATGTGTGCAATGAAGGGAGCGTCTAACATCTGGTTAATAACACGGTCCATATTGTTCATTGCGGCTATGTACTGAGAACCACGGGCGCCTGTGCTTTCCTGAATGTCTTTAACCAGCGCCTTTAAGTCTTTAGAAGCGTTTTCTAAGGTTTCGGTAAAGGTGGGGATTTGACGGAAAAGCTCGTAAGAACGGTTAACGTCGGGGGTTTCAGAAGTAATCATAACAATTTGGAGATACATATCACCAATTGCTTCAACAATGTTGAACAGACGGTCGTATGCGTCGGCAAGCTCGTTTAAAGTAACCTCTAAGGAGATGGTGTGCTCGCCTGCTTCGAGCCATATATAATAAGGAGTAACCTTTTTACCGTCTTTTTCGCCGAACACATAGTTCTGCCACTGTGTATCGTAAGAGAAGTTTAAGGATTTTGCTTCGGTGAAGGGGGTTTTGCCGTCTATTTTAAGCCAACGCCAGCTTTCGCCGTTTACAACGTCGCTTTGCTTGTAGCGGGCGCTGAACTGGTAGTAGCCTGCATTTTCAACGGTGAAGTTCCATTCGATTTTTTGGCCGACACTCTGCCAAGAGGTGCCACCTATATTATTAATAAGAGTGAGATACGGGTCAACGGGAATCATATCATTGCTTCCGTTGTTGGTTTTAGGAATAAGGGAGTTATCGTTTTTAACAGCGGCATCTTCGCCCTGAATAACGATGTCGGCCGCTTCGGCATTTTCGGTTAACTTGCTTTGGTCGAAATATTCCTTATAAGAAATGGTCTGTTCGGGGGCTGTAAAGCCGATTTTGGAAATTACGACATTATGACCAAGACCTACGAGTGTAATCTCGTGGGTGCCTTTGGTAAGATAGAAAAGGTAGGGCTCTACTGCAACACCGGTATCGTCGGTGGCACGGCGCTCTACAAGCTCGCCCGTGAGCTGCTGCTCGGGCGCAATTTGGTTGCCGTTTGCATCTTCACGCCATTTTTTGCCGTCGACGGTGGGAACGTTAACCCAATCACGTGAAAATTCCATAGACTCGGCGCCGTCGAAAAGATATTCGGTCTGGCCGTCGAAAAGAATGCCAAGCTCTACGTTAACGCCGACTTCGGGGGGAAGGAACTCAATATAGAAATTATAAAGAGCGTCTTCGGGAACGTCTACGGTGTATTTAACGCTGCCGTAGCCGCCAACCCAATCTAAAACGTTTCTGGTTTCGTCTTTGGCTTTTACCTTTACGGCGTAGTTGTTCTTGGCTTCGGCCGTGCTTTCCTTACTGTTTGACGGAACGAACACACCGGCAGCACCGTCTATGTAAACGTCGGTGGTTGCCTGCTTTGCAGAAGAGAACTGAGCTAAATAGTTTTTGTAAGGGGTAAGCTCGTCGTCATCGCTTTGCAAAACTAAGGGTGCATTGCTTTGGGCCTGAAGGTCTGCCGCAGGTGCTTCGTTATCTGCGAAGGCGCCGAAAGGCAGGCTGGTTATTGCCACAGCAAGACAGCCAAGCACAGCAATAAGTTTTAATAAATTCTTGCGCATTTTCGTATCTCCCTTGTTTAGTGAAATGATAGTGTAATTTTTTTGGCCCTTTTGCCTATTTTTTGGCAAATTGGGACAAAAAGACCACAATATGACATTTTGTTTAAATATTATATACTATTCAAACGCTTAAATAAATACACAATTCTGCTTTTAATACGGACAATTCTGCTAAGTTTTTTTGCGCTTACCCGCTTTTCGTTTTTTAAGAAATCGTCAAAACTTCCCAACCCTTAGGGGTGGTTATGGTCAATATGTTGTATTCTTGTGAAAATTTGTTCACAATAAATAGTCTTTTCTATATCGTTTTTAAATTATAAAATCCGTATGAAAAGCAAAATTTTACATAATTATCGGCTTGTTTTGGCGTGATTAACAATATTTTGAGTGCCGTTTGTTAATTTTACACAAAAATTCGCCCCTTTGAAGCAATTTTCGGTTTTTGGAGCTGTAATATTTTACCTTTTTTGGCAAGCTTTATTTGCCGTCTTGAATGTTTTTGATTTTTGCTGTATAATGTGTTCAACAAAAATTACCTTGAGGTGAAACAGTGAACATTGTTATTGTAGGCGCAGGCAAAATCGGAGCAAACCTAACAAAGTTTTTAGCCATTGAAAACCACAACGTTACGGTTATCGATTTAAGCCGCCGTGTTATTGAAACCTTGGTTAACGATTGCGACGTTATCGGCTACGTTGGAAACGGCGCCGCCTTTAAAACGCAGGACGAAACGGGTGTTGCCAAGTGCGACTGCTTTATTGCGGTTACCGGCAACGACGAGCTTAATATTATGAGCTGTATGATAGCCGCCAAAACCGGCGCCAAAAGAACTATTGCCCGTGTTCGCAGTGCCGAATATTCCGACCAGCTTTTGTTTATGCAAAACAAGCTTGGCATAGACCTTTTAATAAACCCCGAATTTGAAACGGCACTTGAAGTCGCCCGTATTATCGACTTCCCTTCGGCCACCAAAATTGAAACCTTCGCAAAGGGCCGAATTGACCTTGCCGAAATTATTGTTACCGAAGGCTCTCCCCTTGCCAATTTGCAGCTTAAGGACCTTAAGCAAGTAATAAATGTTTCCATTCTTATTTGTGCGGTAAAGCGTGGCGAAGAGGTTATTATTCCGGGCGGTAATTTTGTAATTAAACCCGGCGACCGACTTCACTTCACCGCTTCAAGACATACCTTGCCTTCCGCCTTCAAGGCGCTTGGCCTTCAAAAGAAAAAAATCAAATCTGTTCTTTTGGTGGGTGGCAGCCGCACGTCATATTACCTTGCAAAAGCATTGCTTAAGGCAGGCAAATTCGTAAAGCTTATTGAGGTAAGCGAAGAAAAGGCGGTAGCCCTTGAAGAATCGCTCGACGGCGCATCGGTAATTTGCGGCGACGGTACCGATACCGACCTTTTAACCGAAGAAGGTCTGGCCGATTTCGATGCCGCAGTTGCCCTTACCAATATCGACGAAGAAAATATAATTCTTTCAATGTATGCCGCAAAGCAGGGCGTTAGCAAAACGGTATGTAAAATAAACCGCGACCCCCTTGCAAAAATGACCTCCGATATGCTTGCCGACTGTTCGGTTGTCTGCCCTAAAACCAACACCGCATCTATTATTTTGCGTTATATCAGAGCGGTTGAAAAGGTTAGCGGCGACAGCATTAAAACCCTTTACAAAATACTCGACGGCGGTGCCGAAGCGGCCGAATTTATTGCCGCCGAAGGCTCGGGAATTGTGGGAAAACCGCTTCGTGAATTAAAGCTTAAGGAAGGCAACATTATTGCCTGCGTAAGCTCGGGCAGAAAGGTTATTATTCCCGACGGTAATACCGTTATAAACCCCGGCGACAGTGTTATTGTAATTACCAAAACGGCACACTCTTTACTTAGCGAAATTCTTAAAGATTAATTAAAGGAGATGCGGCTTTTTGCCGTAAAACTATGCGACTGAAATCTGTTTTATTTGTACTTGGCAAAATACTTTTTGCCATTGCGGCCATTATGCTGCTTCCTGCAGCCTGCGCCTTAATATACGGCGAAAGTCCCGTACCTTTTTTGGCTCCGGCAGGTCTTGCCCTGGTGTTCGGTTTTCTTTTAACCCTTAACCCCAAAAAAGAAGACCGTTCCCTTTTCGCAAAAGACGGCTTTATTTGCGTTGGCTTTGCTTGGATTCTTGTGTCTTTAGTGGGTGCACTTCCCTTTATGTTCAACCCCACAGGCCTTTCCTTTGCCGATGCGTTTTTTGAAGCCGTTTCGGGCTTTACCACAACCGGCTCCAGCATATTTTCAGACGTAGAAGTCCTGCCCAAAAGCATACTTTTATGGCGAAGCCTTACCCAGTGGGTAGGCGGTATGGGCGTGCTTGTATTTCTTTTGGCTTTAATGCCCAAGTCCGATAACAAGCAGTCCCGTTATATGCACCTTATGCGTGCCGAGGTTCCCGGTCCTTCGGTCGACAAAATTGTACCAAAACTGGCCGATACGGCACGTGTTATGTACGGAATGTATATTGCCCTCACCTTAGTTGAAGTTATATTCCTTCTTTTTGGTGAGATGAACCTTTTCGAAGCCATAACCCACTCGCTTTCAACAGCAAGTACGGGCGGCTTCGGTATAAAAAACAATTCGCTTGCTTCCTATTCGGCATACAGTCAGTACGTTGTAACAATATTTATGCTTATTTTCGGCATAAACTTCAACGTTTTTTACCTTATTCTGCTCGGGCAGTTTGCCAAGGCCTTTAAAAACGACGAGCTTAAGGCCTACCTTATAATAGTAGCGCTGTCCACAGCCATAATCGGCGCAAACATCTTCATAAATCTCTATTCAGCCAACACGGCCGAATACTCCTTCCGCCATGCGTTCTTCCAGGTGGTGTCCATAATGACCACTTCGGGCTTTTCAAGTATCGACTTTAACGTATGGCCGTCGCTTTCACACGTGCTTTTGGTGCTTCTTATGTTCTGTGGCGCCTGCGCAGGCTCTACGTCGGGCGGAATTAAGGTTTCCCGTATTATGCTGCTTGCAAAAAACGCCAAGCGTGAAATTAAATATATAAGTCAGCCAAAGGCCGTTATGTCGGTTAAAATGAACGGAAAAAGCGTAGATAACGAAATTATTCGTGGCGCAACTTCGTTTATAATAATGTACGGCATGCTTTTCGCGGTTTCGGCCCTGCTTATAACAGCGGTAGACGGTGTTGACCCCATTACAAGCTTCACCTCGGTTGCCACCACAATTAACAACGTTGGCCCCGGTCTTGGCGAAGCAGGCCCTGCCGAAAACTTCGGCTTTTATTCGGCATTTTCAAAGTTCGTCCTTTGCTTTAATATGCTTGCAGGCCGACTTGAACTTTTCCCCATTTTAATTCTGCTTTCCCCCACCGCATATAAAAAACAAGCATAAAAAAAGAACTGTTGCAGTAAACTGTAACAGTTCTTTTTTTTAGGTGTCAGGTTTAAGGTGTCAGGTTTAAGGTTTTATTTTTGTTTTTCTGTTAGCTTTTTAACATATTCCTTAACTGCTATGTTAATAAACTGCGATAACGACCTGTCGTCTATTTCGGCTAAGCGCTTAGCCTTTTCAAGTATATCTTCATCTATTGTAATGCTGATTTGCTGTTTAAGAGGCTTCATATACAACACTCCTTTGGGCATATTATAACCAAAACTATTGCAAAATGTTGGTTTATGATATAAACTAATATTTAATATCATATGGGGGTGTTGTTATGGCTGATTTTTGCTTAAAATGTTTTAATGAAACTTGGAACAAAAACCTTACTGAAGAACAAGTGTTGCTCTGCACCGATTTTTGTGAAGGCTGTGCAGAAGAAAAACCTTGTGTTATCTTAGTTTACGATGATAAAAGAAGACCGTGCAAATTTAAACTTACAAGCTTTTTTAAAAGAAAATAATCTTGCATAAAAAAAGAACTGTTGCAGTAAACTGTAACAGTTCTTTTTAGTTTTGTAGGGCGCGACGTCTCGACGCGCCGTTTCAGGTGCCTGCGGCACCGTTGGTACGCGGTGTTCCTTTGGAACAATGATGCACGCCACAGGCGTATGAAGGTATGCTTTCGCATAATGAAGGGCACCCACGGTGCATGAAGGTTATGCTTCGCATAAATTAAGGAGTCGCTTTGCGACATTATATAAAATCGCACCGTTGGTGCTCATTAATTTTGCCGTAAGGCAAAGCATCATTCGGCGTAGCCGAGCATCATACGCCTGCGGCGTGCATCGTTTCGCCAAAGGCGAACCATCATTTTGTAAAAGTGCCGAAGGCACACCGTTTTTATTCTTTATTATTTCTTATTTATTCTTTAAAAGCGGCGCGTCGAGACGTCGCGCCCTACAATTTAACTTCGGGTGTTTTTATGTTTTCAAGTAAGCTTTCCTTTATAATGGCCGCTGTTGGTGCGGCGGTGGGGCTTGGCAACCTTTTCAGGTTTCCTGCCCTTTGTGTGAAATATGGCTCGGCCTTTATTTTGGTTTACATAATGTTGCTCGTTTTGGTCGGTTTGCCCCTTCTTTTCAGCGAAATTGCCCTTGGCCGACGTTTTGGCGGTACCGCTTCGGCCTGCTTTAAGTCGGCCGACAAAAAGGCGGCTCCGCTTGGTTTTTTATGCTCGGCCAACGCATTTATTATTATGACATACTACTGCGTGCTGTTTTGCTTTGTGGTGTTGGCGGCGGTATTTTCCTATAAACTGAACGGTCTTACAGGAAGGGCGGCGGCCGATATTTTCGGCGGTATAATATTCCCCGAAAATTTTTCGCCCGTACTGCTTTGCGCCCTGATTTTTGCCTGGGCGGCGGTGCTTTTTTGCTTTGGCGGCGCCGACCGACTGGGCAAAATTTCAACCGCTTCGGTGATTTTTTCGTCTTCGGCCTTGTTGCTTCTTGCCATCTTTAGCTTTTTTAAGGCAAAAGGACAGATTTTTTCCTTTTTTAAACTTAATTTCAAGGTGCTTCTTTCCCCTTCTTTTTGGGGCGATTCCTTGGGGCAGGTTTTCTTCAGCCTTTCCTTAATGGTGGGGGTTCTTGTAACCTACGGCGCCGCTCTGAGCATTAAGGAAAGCATTATTAAATGCGGCAGTCTTATTGCCTTTTTTGACCTAGCCGTTTCCCTTGCAGGCACCGTAATTTACGTATCGGTCGGAGCCGAAGGTGCCGACGGACTTTTATCGTCTTTTTCGGTATACCCCAAGGCCTTTTCGGCCTTTGGCGCACTTGCGGCCCCTGCGCTTTGCCTTTTTTACCTTTCGGTAGGCTTTTTATGTTTGGACTCGGTGTTTTCCTACCTAAAAAGCGCCGTTGGCTTTTTTACACATCGGCTTGGCGGCGGCGAGCTCCCGTGGGCTGTGGGTCTTGCGGCCGTATCGGCTCTGCTTGGCTCCTTTATGCTGCAAGGCAGTGGCCTTGCCTTCGCCCTTATATTAGACGGAAAAATTGTTCCTTTTTTGGTGCTGTCGGTCGGCCTTTTGGAGTGTGCGCTATTTTCACGGCTTAGGGGTAACCGCTCGCTTCTTAATGAAATTAACAAAAACGCAAAACGTGGGCTCTCCGCCCGTTTTTACGCCCTTTCGGTCGGTCTTTTTGCCCCCTTAATTCTTGCAGTCTTATTAATTTCTTATATATTCCTTTAAAGTCCTTGAAATTTGGCTTTTTTTATAATAAAATGAAAAAAGAAAATTTTTGGGGGGTCTTTTTTATGGCAGAAAATTTTGTTATTACCATTGCAAGAGGTTTTGGTAGCGGCGGCAAAGAAATTGCCCATGCCGTTGCAAAAAAACTTGGCGTAAAGTGTTATGAACACAGCATTTTAACACTGGCTTCGCATTTAAGCGGCGTTGACCGCAGTCTTTTTGCCGAAGCAGACGAAAAGCTTTTAAAGCCTTCGTTTATTCACACATTGAAGGAAACCTTGTCCCCCCACCCCGAAGCTCATTTTGTTTCGAACGACCAGCTTTTCTCTTACGAAGCGCAAATTATTAAAGGGCTTGCCGCATCTGAATCCTGCGTTATTGTTGGCAAGGCGGCCGATTTTGTGCTTAAAGATTTCGAAAACGTTTTCAGTTTTTACATTGAAGCCCCAAGAGATTTCTGCCTTGAAAACGTTATGCGAAAAATGGACGTAACCGAAGACGAAGCCCATAAATTAATATCTGATACCGATAAATACCGTGCCGAATTTTACAAATACGTAACCGGCGGCAACTATTGGACAAACCCCGTCAACTACGATATGACACTTAACACCAAAAAGGTTGGCAAGGAAAACTGTGTAAAGGTTATTGCCAACTACGTTAATATGATGATGGAAGGTAAATAATGGAAACTGTTTTAGATTTTTTGTCTTTTGCGGCGCTATGGCTCGGTGCAATGGCGCTTATTGGCGGCGCACTGTATCTTACACAGCGTTTTCGCAAAAAAGATGAAGAAAAAAGCATAAACGCCGAAGATTATGCAAAAAATTTTGAAGAAGCTTTAAAGGAAACTACCCCCGAAAAGCCAATTAAAGAAAAATTCCGCAACCCGTTTTTCTTATCTCAAGATGAAATTAAGGAAACTAAGGAAAGAACGGAAGGACAGTAGCACCTTCGGTGCAATGAAATTCGTTTCCCTTTGCGAAACGAATGAAATCACTGCGTGATGAAATCCGCTACTGCGGATGAAATCTATGCTTTGCATAAATTAAGGTGTCGCTTTGCGACTTATATAAATTCGCACCGCAGGTGCTCATTTTTTATTATTTGTTCTTTATTATTTATTCTTTTTCGGCCAAGTAACTGTCGAATAAAATCCTTGACAACGACGTTCTTTTTTGATATACTACTATGGCTACCGTTTACAAGGCTTTGGGCGACTGCTCTTTTTAAGAGAACACCTATGACCTATTGCTTTGTTTACCGGCGGACAAAATATTAAATGAGGTGAAACAAATGACAGCAGAACAGAAGCAGGCTATTATTGCCGAGTACGCTACCCACGAGGGTGATACCGGTTCTCCTGAAGTTCAGATTGCCCTTCTTACAACCCGTATCAACGAGCTCACCGAGCATCTTAAGGTACACAAGAAGGACCATCACTCCAGAAGAGGTCTTCTTAAGATGGTTGGTCACAGACGTAACCTTCTTGCTTACCTTACCAAGGTAGACATTGAACGTTACCGTGCTATCATCAAACGTCTTGGCATCCGTAAGTAATTTGTCAAAAAAGCAGGTCGCGGGCTTCCCGCGGTCTGCTTCAATATTTTTTAAACAAAAGGGTCGCCTTGTGTAAAGCGGTAAATCGAGCATCAAAAAACTTTGATGTTGGCTTTATTGCTTAACACGGCGCCCGAAAAATTTATTTTTTGGAGGTAAAAATTATGTACGAAAATGTAAGAGTTTTTGAAACCGAATTTGCCGGCCGTCCTTTAAAGGTTGAAACCGGTAAAATGGGTCAGCTTGCAAACGGCTCCTGCCTTATCACCTATGGTGAAACAAGCGTATTCTGTGCCGCTACTGCATCGGCTAAGCCCCGTGATGGAATTGATTTCCTTCCCCTTTCAGTTGATTTTGAAGAAAAGCTTTATTCCGTAGGCCGTATTCCCGGCTCCTTCACAAGAAGAGAAGGCAAGCCTTCCGACAAGGCAATCCTTGCTTCACGTGTTATCGACAGACCTGTACGTCCTCTCTTCCCCAAAGATATGAGAAACGACGTATCTTTAGTTTGTACCGTTATGTCGGTTGACCCCGACTGCTCACCCGAAATTACCGCAATGATTGGTGCATCTATTGCCCTTTCTATTTCCGATATTCCTTGGGAAGGCCCCATTTCCGGTATTTCGGTTGGTTTGGTTGACGGTAAAATTGTTCTTAACCCCACCGCTGAACAGCAGGCTAAGAACGACCTTCAGTTAACCGTTTCTTCTACTTCCGACCTTGTTGCCATGATAGAAGCAGGCGCTAACGAAGTGCCCGACGACGTTATGTTCGACGCTATTATGAAGGGTCATGAAGAAAACCAGAAAATTGTTAACTTCATTAATTCAATTGTTGCCGAAATCGGTAAAGAGAAGTTCACCTTTGAATCTTCCAACCCCGATACCGAAATGTTCGAAGCTATTAAAGAGTTCGCTATCGACGACGTTAAGTTTGCTCTTGACACCGACGACAAAAACGTTCGCGACGAAAGAATGCTTCCCGTTTACGATAAGGTTCACGAAAAGTTCGACGAAATCTACCCCGAGCAAGAGCTTAAAATCGACGACTGTATGTACAAGCTTCAGAAGTTTGTTGTTCGCCGTTGGCTTTTAGATGAAGGCAAGCGTGTAGACGGCCGTGGTATCGATGATATTCGTCCTCTTTACAGCGAAGTTGGTATTCTTCCCCGTGTACACGGCTCGGGCCTTTTCTCACGTGGTCAGACACAGGTTTTAACCATCGCTACTTTAGGCTCTATGCGTGATAGCCAGCTTCTTGACGGTATCGACAACGAAACCGAAAAGCGTTATATTCACCACTACAATATGCCTTCCTACTCTGTTGGCGAAACCAAGCCCAGCCGTGGCCCCGGTCGCCGTGAAGTAGGCCACGGTGCACTCGCTGAACGTGCACTTGTTCCCGTAATTCCTTCTGCAGAAGAATTCCCCTATACCATTCGCCTTGTTTCCGAAGTTCTTTCTTCTAACGGTTCTACCTCACAGGGCTCTATCTGCGGCAGCACCCTTGCTCTTATGGATGCAGGCGTTCCCATTAAGGCTCCCGTTGCAGGTATTTCCTGCGGTCTCATTACCGAAGGCGACCGTTGGATGACAATGGTTGACATTCAGGGTCTTGAAGACTTCCACGGCGATATGGACTTCAAGGTTGCAGGTACCAAGGCCGGTATCACCGCAATTCAGATGGACTTAAAGGTTCACGGTCTTACCCCCGAAATCATTAAGGAAGCCCTCGCAAAAACCCACAAGGCAAGAAACTACATTCTTGATGAAGTTATGCTTAAGGCTATTGCAGAGCCCCGTGCAGAAGTTAGCAAGTATGCACCCAAAATGCTTTCCACCACCATTCACCCCGACAAAATCCGTGAAGTTATCGGTTCGGGCGGAAAGGTTATTCAGAAAATTCAGGCCGACTGCGAATGTAAAATCGACATCGACGACGACGGTAAGGTATTTATTACCGCTGTTAACGGCGAAAATGCACAGCGTGCTCTTATGATTGTTGAAACCATCGCAAACGACCCCGAAATCGGCTCTATCTATCGTGGTAAGGTTACCCGCCTTATGACCTTCGGCGCATTTGTTGAAATTGCTCCCGGCAAGGAAGGCCTTGTTCACATAAGCAAGCTCGACGTTAAGCGCACCGAAAAGGTTGAAGACGTTGTTGCCGTTGGCGACGAAATTATCGTTAAGGTAACCGAAATCGACGACCAGGGCAGAATTAATCTTTCCCGTCGTGATGCACTTGTTGAAATTGAAGGTGCAGTAGTTGAAGACGACGGCGAAGAAGCCGACAGAAAGCCAAGACGTCCCCGTCAGGGCTTCCGTAATAAGAAATAATAAAAAAGGATGAGCGTTTGCTCATCCTTTTTTTTATGATGGTTGCTTCGCAAATGAAGGCTCTGCGCTATGATGCACATCTTCGATGTATGAAGGTTGTGCTGCGCACAAATTAATGTGTCTGCGACGCATTTATATGTCGCAAAGCGACTCCTTAATTTTGCCGTAAGGCAAAGCATCATTAGGCGAAGCCTGGCATCATTGCCCGTAAGGGTAACATCATTTCGCCACAGGCGAACCTTCATAATAAAAAATGACGACCCGAAGGTCGTCATTTTTTATTAGTCGTTTACGTAGGGTAATAATGCTACCTGACGTGCACGCTTGATAGCAGATGTGAGTGCTCTTTGGTGAGCGGCACAGGTGCCGGTTGCACGGCGGGGAAGAATCTTAGCACGTTCAGAGATGAACTTGCGAAGACGAGCAATATCCTTATAATCGATAGTCTCTACACGGTCTACGCAAAAGTGGCAAACCTTCTTGTGAGGCTTTCTGCGCATAGGTCTGTTTTCCATTATAAGCGCCTCCTTAATTAATAATAGGGCATAGAAAAAGCATTTCTGCTAAAATTTAAAATTAGAACGGCAGGTCGTCATCGCCCTCGCCCGAGAGTGCGGTGAAATCGTTAGCAGTAGCATTGGTGAAGCCCGGTTGAGCATCGGCAGCTGCTGCGCCATCACGCTTAGATTCAACAAACTGAACGTTGTTTGCAATTACTTCAAAAGCGGTACGGTTCTTGCCGGTTTCTTTGTCGACATATCTTCTGGTCTGAATGGAACCTTCAATGCCAATCATGCTTCCTTTTTGGAAGTATTTGGTAACAAATTCTGCAGTCTGGCGCCAAGCAACAATGTTAATAAAATCTGCTTCGGCCTGTTCGCCTGCTTTGTAGCGGCGGGAAACTGCGATAGAGAAAGATGTTACGGGTGTGTTGTTCGCTGTGTAGCGAAGCTCGGGGTCTGCTGTGAGTCTTCCTGTAAGAACTACAAGGTTAAACATTCTGCATTGTCCTCCATTTATTTTTTGGTTGTCATGATGCGAAGAACACCTTCGGTGATTCCTGCTACACGCTCAAGCTCTGCGGGGAATTCAGCATTAGCGGTGAAGGTATAGAATACATAGAAACCTTCAGCTTCGTCGTTAACTAAGTAAGCAAGCTTACGCTTACCCCATTCGTCAACGCCTTCAACTGTTCCGTTCTCAGCTATTAAAGCGCCGAATTTCTCTTTAAGGCCGTTTACAGCTTCTTCGCCGCCGGTTACAGAGAAAATCATACAAGCCTCGTACTTATTAGTCATATCGTTGCACCTCCTTATGGTCATAATGGCCCCGAAAACCTTTCGGAGCAAGGAGCCAATGCGTAATTATTCACATTAGCCTTACGATTATAGCAAAAAAGGTCTTTTTTGTCAAGAAAATATTTAGCGGCGCCCCGCCCTACTTTACAAATTGGAAAAAATGTGTATAATATATTCAGTATTACACCTACTCAAATTTTTAATTAGAGGTGATTTTATGTTACTTGCAATTGATATTGGAAACACAAACATAACCCTGGGTCTTTTTTACGAAGACGTTTTAAAGGTTACCGCACGCCTTGCAACCGACCCTAAAAAAACGGCCGATGAATATGCCGTTTCTATTAAGGACGTACTTGCCCTTCACGGCGAAGAAGCAGGCGAAATTGAAGATTGCATAATTTCTTCGGTTGTGCCAAGTGTTGCGGCAAGCGTTTCTTCGGCTATCGCCCTTCTGTGCGATACCGTGCCGCTGCTTTTGGGCCCCGGCGTTAAAACGGGTCTTAACATTAAAATTGATAACCCTGCTCAGCTTGGCGCAGACCTTGCCGCAGGCGCTGTAGGCGCCCTGCACGAGTACACCATGCCCTGTATTATTATTGACATGGGTACCGCAACCACCGTTTCGGTGCTCGATAAAAACGGCGCTTTTCTGGGCGGAACCATAGGTCCCGGTGTTCGTATGACAATGCGTGCCCTTGCCGAAGGCACCGCCGCACTGCCTGCTATAAGCATAGCGGCGCCAAAATCGGTAATTGGTAAAAACACCGTTGACTGTATGCAGTCGGGTATAGTTCTTGGTACCGCCGCAATGCTTGATGGCATTATTGACCGCATAGAAGAAGAGCTTGGCGAAGCCGCTACCGTTGTTGCAACGGGCGGACTTTCAAAAGACATTATAAATTACTGTAAAAACGACATAATTTATAATGAAAACCTACTTCTTGACGGGCTTAGAATAATATTCGAGAAAAACAATTAATTAGTTGACAGGCAACCGTTAACAGCCGCAATGAGTGCCTTCGGCACGAACTGACAACTGAAACCTGAAACCTGAAACCTGACAACTGTTAATAAATGAACTGCACCCAATCTTTTTGCGGCGCGTCGGGGTGATTCCCCTCATAGGGGAAATGTCCGCAGGACAAAAGGGTCTGGGCGTAAGCCGTACCGTTGCGCCCTACAAATTATAAAAAGGGGCAGTATCGGAGGTAAATATTATGTCAAACACAAAAAAGCAAACCGAGCTTGTAGCTTTGGGCGCACTTTTCACCGCCCTTGTAATTATTTTACAACTAATTGGCTCGGCCATCCACCTTGGCCCCTTTTCAATTTCACTTGTACTGGTGCCAATAGTTTTGGGCTCTGCCCTTTGCGGCTATAAAATAGGCGCCTTTTTAGGCCTTGTTTTTGGTTTTGCAGTGCTTATAAGCGGCGATGCAGGCGCATTCCTTGCCGTAGACGTTGTAGGCACCATTGTTACCGTACTTTTAAAGGGCGTTGGCTGCGGACTTGCCGCAGGTCTTGTTTACAAGGCTCTTTGTAAGGCGAACACCTATCTTGCGGTTGTTGCCGCTGCGGTAGTTTGCCCCATTGTTAACACGGGTATATTCTTACTTGGTTGCCTTCTGTTTTTTATGGAGCCGGTAACCGCCTGGGCGGCCGCACTTGGCTTTGCCGACGTTGGAAAGTATATGATTTTTGGCCTTGTTGGCGGAAACTTCCTTGTGGAAATGGCCGTAAACATAGTTTTGGCTCCGGTAATAATAAGAATAATAAGCATAATAAGAAAAAGCAAGGCGTAGTCCTTGCTTTTTAAATAATAAAGAAGAAATAATAAATAATAAAAATAGTGTGCCTACGGCACAAATGTATAAAAAGGTGCAAGCACCTTGCTTTTGTTTTTGGACTGTTGGTAACTGTAAGATGCTTACCCTCGCTGATGCGCTGTAAGAGGTACTCTCCGTCGGCTGTTGGTCGGGCCCGGAAACTTCAGCGTATATAAAACTGTGTTCCCCGTTTGGTTGCGGGTCCCACCCGCCGCTGTAAGAGGTACGGTCCGTCGGCAAATTTTCGAACACTGCGAAAGGATATTTATATTAACAACAAGAAGGTGGTGCGCTTAAGTGTGTGGCACTCTTGTGGTTCCCGACATTTTTTCGGGCGTCGGTACACGCCCTCACCTCTGTCGACCACAGCGCTTCGTTATGCTCGCTGTTTCCCACGCCGTGGGCGCTCGCAACCTTACTCCCGACTTCACAGTTCCAAAACGCTAACGCGCGTTTTGGACTGCTTCGACGAACTCCTAAAGGAGTTCTGTTCTCTTACGAGCAAAATAAAAGAAAATGCCTACCCTGTTGGGTAGGCATTTCTTTTATGGCGCGCTGTAAGAGATTCGAACTCCTGGCCTTTTGGTCCGTAGCCAAACGCTCTATCCAGCTGAGCTAACAGCGCAAACATCACGGTTTTCACCGAGTGCCATAGTATAATACCACAAGCGAGTAAAAAAATCAAGTATTATTTTAGAAAATTTTTCTGTCTTGAAAGATGTCTTATTTTGTAGTATAATGACAATATACTTTTTGGAGGTTATTTTCTTATGTTTAAAAGGCTTTTTTCTTTAGTTTTAGTTCTTGCTTTGGCGCTTAGTCTTTCGGCTTGCGGAAAGGAAGAAACTCCGTCCGAAGTGTCCAGTGAACCCGACTCGTCAATAATCTCCTCTATAGAAGAAGAGCCCGAAGTTATTACCGCTGTTAACACACTTACGGGTGAAAACAATTTAGACCCTGCATATACGGGCAAAAAGCCGGTTGCCATTACGGTTAACAACGTTCGTGTTGCGCAAAGCGTACAGTGCGGCCTGCATGAAGCCGACGTTGTGTTTGAAACCGAAGTTGAAGGCGGCATTACAAGGCTTCTTGCATTTTTTGCCGACCCGTCCAAAGTTGGCCAGATAGGCACTGTTCGTTCCCTTCGTGTTGCTTTTGCAGAAATTGCAACCGGTATGGATGCAGTTTTATTCTACCACGGAATCGACCATACATATTGCCTTCCCCTTATGAGCTCGCTTGACCTTACTTCCCACGTTATCGGCGCAAAGACCGACAGTTTCAGGGCAAGCAACGGTCTTGCTTCCGAGCACACCCTTTACACCAAGGGCGAGCTGCTTGATAAAGTTATTAAAAACAAAGGTCTTTCAGACGGCGGCACCAAAAAGCCCTGGCTTAACTTCAGCAGCAGCGAAGAAAAGGCCGCTCCGTCGGAACAAATTGCCGCTAATGTTACCGTAAACTTCAGCAGTTCCTACGCAACACAGTTTATTTACGATGCTGCCGAAAAGAAATATGCCAGAGCCCGTAAAGGCACCGAATATAAAGACTTAATTACGGCCGAGCGTGAACTTTTCACCAACGTTTTTGTACTTAAAACTTCCATTACCAACTACCCCGACAACTACCACCGCAAAATATCGTTAACCGGTGGCGACGGCTACTACGTTTCGGCCGGCGGCTACGTTCCTATTAAGTGGACCAAGGGTAGTTCGGGTAACAACTTCAGCTTTACTAACGTTGACGGCAGCGCACTTACTGTAAACCAGGGTAATTCTTACGTTTGCATTATGGGCGACAGCAAAACCGTTACATTTGAATAAAAAATTAAGAAGCCGTTAAACTGTAACGGCTTCTTTTTTATTTATTTCTGCTTTAAGTTCGGCAACGGTGCCTTCAAAAACCTTGGTAACCCCTTCTAACTTAGCGTAGTCGAGCGGACGCATAAGGCTGTCTTCCTTGGGGAGTGTGGCGGCGCCGCTTTTTCTTAAAATTTGGGCCACAAACTGTGAACAAAAATACTTGTTTTTTCTTGTCCACTTAATGCCCAGCTTGCAGGCGGCAATGCCAAGCACCGAAAACTTGTAATCGTCTATATTAGCCATAAAAGCATCTACTTCTTTGCGGGCAAGGGCAAATGCTTCGTCGGTTACGGGAAGCTCGTACACAACGCAAGGGGTGTGGGGGTCCCGTTCATAAAAGCCACGGTTAAGGCTTTCCATACAAGGACCCGCAGGGAACATTTTAATTCCGTTCTTTCGGCCCGAAGAATAAAGGTAAAAAAGCTCTTTATCGAACGCTATTGCCGAATGTGTGTACTTGTCGCTTGTGAAAAACTTGACTATTTTTGAAGTGATGCTTTCGGTTCGAGTTAAAAATATAAAAATCGACTTCATAAAAGCTCCTTTTTATTTGTTATTTTCAGTATACCATACATATAGCAAAAGAACAAGGTTTAAAGTTGACAAGACCAATTAATTCCATTATTATAAGTATATACTTATTTTGGAGTGTTGTTATGGACGTTAAAAACATTATCTCACAAATGACACAGGAAGAAAAGGCTCAGCTCTTAACGGGCGACGGGGGTATGCTTACCCACCCTATTGAACGCTTAGGCATTCCTGCTAAAAACTTTGCCGACGGCCCCCACGGTGTCCGCCACGAAAAGCAAGAAAATTGCACTTCCTTCCCCAACCTTTGCTGTGCCGCCGCCACCTTCGATACCGAGCTTCTTTACGAAATGGGTCAGGCCCTGGCTAAAGACTGTATCGAACACGACGTAGATATGCTGCTTGGCCCCGGCATTAACATTAAACGTTATGCCAACTGCGGCCGTAATTTTGAATATATGTCGGAAGACCCACTTGTTTCGGGCGAGCTTGGCGCCGCCTACATAAACGGACTTCAAAGCCTTGGCGTTGCCGCTTCGCTAAAGCATTTTGCCCTTAACAATCAGGAAAAAGACCGCCTTCAAGTAAGTGTTGAAATAAGCGAAAGAGCCCTTCGTGAAATTTATTTAAAGGGCTTTGAAATTGCGGTTAAAAAATCTGCTCCCGCAAGTGTAATGTGCGCCTATAACAAGCTTTTTTCGGTTTGGTGCAGTGAAAACAAGTATCTTTTAACCGATATTTTAAAGGAAGAATGGGGCTTTAAGGGCTTTGTTGTTTCCGACTGGGGCGCCGTGCAAAATTCGGGACGTGCCATTGCCGCCGGGCTCGATTTACAAATGCCGCACTGGTGGAATATGGCCGAAGACCTGAAAGATGCTACAGAAAAGGGTATTCTTTCTGAAGAACGCTTAAACGATGCAGTAGAGCGCTTTTTAAATTTTGTTATGTCAAAAAAGGCCGAAAAAGGCGACTACAACCGTGCCGAGCTTCACGCAACCGCACGCAAGGTTGCGGCAAACGGTATTGTTTTACTTAAAAACGAAAATTCGGTGCTTCCTCTTACCGAAAACAAGTATAAAAAAATTGCCGTTATTGGCGAATACGGCAAAATCCCCCTTACCTACGGGCAGGGCAGTGCCGAAGTTTTCCCGCATGATGAATATGTTGAAAGTCCCCTTGAAGAGCTTAAACGGGCTCTTCCCAACACCGAAATTGTCTACGAGCCTTTTTACGAAAAGCGCAGTTTTTCCGACGTTATGCTTTGGCCTAAAAAGGACGCCTTCCGGAACTTTATTAAAGACAGCGACGTTGTTTTAATGTTTGTTGGCGCAATGGAATCGGAAGATACCGAAAACTTCGACCGCAGAACCTTAAACCTTAACCCCAACCAAGAAATGTTTATTGAAGCGGCCGCCGATATGGGCAAAAAGGTTGTTGTTATTTGTCAGTCGGGCTCGGCTATGATTTTCGGCCGCTGGAAAAACAGAGTTTCGTCCATAGTTCAAATGTGGCTTGGCGGCGAAGCTGCGGGCGGCGCTATTGCCGATGTGCTTACGGGCGCAGTTAACCCCTGCGGCAGACTTCCCGAAACCTTCCCCACAAAACCAAGAGAATTAGATACAAGCAACGGTCTTGTTGTCTGCTATAACGAAGGCTTGGAGGTTGGCTACCGCTATTACGACAGCCACCCGACCGAAATCGCCTACCCCTTCGGCCACGGGCTTTCCTACACTAGCTTCCTTTATAAAGATGCCGCCGTTACCCGTGAAGGCAACACCTTAAACCTTACCTTTACCCTTAAAAACACGGGCGAAGCAGACGGCGCAGAGGTAGTACAGCTTTATTACGCCAAGCCCGTTTCCTGCGTAACAAGGGTGCCAAAAGAGCTTGCCGCCTTTAAAAAGGTCTTCTTAAAAGCGGGCGAACAAAAGGTGGTTAATATACAGCTTGAGCTGTCATCCCTTGCCTACTACAACACCGCCCTTAAGGAATTTGTGGTAGAACCCGGCGACTACAAGCTTTACCTTGCCGCTTCGGCACAAGATATACGTCTTACCCTAGATTATACTGTGGAAGACGAAGTCCCCTACACTATTACTCAAATCAGCGAAGGAATGATAGGATGAAAATTGCCATTATAGGCTCAAGGAACTTAAAGGTTGCAAACCTTGAAAAATATTTGCCCGAAAGCGTTACCGAAATTGTTTCGGGCGGCGCCATGGGTATAGATTCCTGCGCAAGAAGCTATGCTAAGCAAAACGGACTTAAGCTTACCGAATTCCTTCCCAATTACGACGATTTCGGCAAAAGGGCCCCCCTTATTCGCAACATAGAAATTATAAAGTATGCCGATGCGGTTCTGGCCTTTTGGGACGGAAAAAGCCGTGGCACCAAGCACGTTATAGACAACTGCAAAAAGCTTGGCAAACCCGTAAAGATTTACGTAGCAAAATAAAAAAGGTGCGAAGTTAACTTCGCACCTTTTTAATGTCTAACCGAATTATGCCTACAACGGCGGAAACAAGGCTTATGCTATCGCATATCATTGCGCCGACCGCAAGGTTGAAAATGTTGTAAATAAGCCAACACGGGCAGGAAACGAGCGCCATTTTTCTTATAAAGGCCGCTTTGTTAACATAAAAGCCTATTGTTACAACAAGCATTGCAAAAACGGGCAAAAACTCAAGCAGTGCGGCGCCCAGGGTAAAGGGCTTGCCGAATACGGTAAAGGTTAACACGAAGGAAAGGCCGAAAAGTAGGGCGAAAAGATAAATCCAGCCCTTGTGGTCTGCCCTGAATTTTTCTTTATTGCTGTAAACTACTGCACGTAACACGGCAAGCAGATTTAAAAGGGAGCCGACCATTGCGCCCAACATAAAATAACTTACGGTAAAAAGCGCTCCGCCAAAAAGCTGCATTACAATAACGCCCTTCGAGCTTTTTTGCTGATATGAAAGCACGTTAAAAAGCATTGCAACAATGCCCACTGCTTGCGCCACAATTTCGTATGGTTCCATTTATGTACCTTCTTTCAAAAAATTAACAAATATATAATACCACAAAGGTTTGAAAAAAGAAACAGATAAATCTTGAAGACGGGAAAGAATAATGTTATAATTATGAAAACTTCTGCCCGTGGCGCAGCTGGATAACGCAGCAGATTCCGATTCTGAAGAACGGGGGTTCGAATCCCTTCGGGCAGGCCAATATAAAAGGAGTAGTATCGAAAGATACTACTCCTTTTTTGCTTTTTCTATTAACCGAAGGGATTCGAAGCCTGAGAGGGCATGAAGCGTTAAGAAAAACTGTGTGGCACACAGTTTTTTAGCAAGTGGTGCGCAGTCGGGTACTGTTCGCTATTGCGAACGGTCGACAAGCAAGGAAAGCGCCTTGGCGATTTCATCCCTTCGGGCAGGCCAAAATAAAAGGAGTAGTATCGAAAGATACTACTCCTTTTTTGTTACACTTAAAGTCTTTTTACGCGCAATGATTTAAAATTGTGCTCCATTCATCTGATGAAAAATATGATTTTATATCTTTGCCGCTGTATTCGGATAGCTTTTCCACAAACTTTTTGAATTTTTGTTGTTTCGAATAACCCGAGTA
This sequence comes from Clostridia bacterium, assembly GCA_017381035.1. GTDB lineage: Bacteria > Bacillota > Clostridia > Oscillospirales > Acutalibacteraceae > SFWF01. Next base: position 31,254 of record JAFOCW010000013.1, read on the forward strand.
CAACTTTTCGTTTGCCTGCAAGTTTTGAAATGTCTTTTTAAACGGTTCCCAACCTATATCGTTCTTAATTTTCATAAAGCGTTCGGTTGCGCCGAAAATATCATAGTTTTTTGAAAAATCTGTGCCGAGTATATTGTATGCATTTATAATATCTGCGCCATAAAACACCGTTGATGCATCGAATTCGGACGGAGCTGCTGCCACGTTATTAGTTTCCAATACATAGGCCAGCTTTAAATCGGTTAACAGTTCGGTTTCAAAATTCCAAGGTCTGTTCATATCGAACATATGACCCATTTCGTGCAAAGCGCAGAAGTTCCAGTCGCTTTTGCGACTAGCCATTTTTCTCAAATCATCTACAATAAAGGTGCTATCTATATGAATTATATTTGAGTTGTCTATTACCCACCCTATATATTTGCTGGGCTTATACGCTTCAACAACAATTGTTTCATACGGTTTATAATTGGTTAATTCGTAAAATGTGTAATATGCTTTTTCAAGTTCTTGCGCCCATTGTTGTAGTCGGGCTTCGCTAATTACGTTTAAGATATCTAACGGTAATTGCAACTTAATAATATTATTCTTGCTTGCAAATTCTAAATATTGTTTTGGCTCGTTAGCGCTTATATCTGTAAGTTCCCACTCCTGCATACTGTTGTTAGTATCGCGAAGCTGAAGTTCTGCTCTTGAACCGTTAAACCCTAAACAATATGAGTGATTTCCGTTATATAAAAACGTAAAGGTTCCGTTTGCATTTTTGCTTACGTTCCAAATTTGAACGTCGTAGCCGGTAAGTTGCCACAATTTAACCGTTGTGCCTTGCGCAACATAGGCATTGTCTATATCAAACATCAAATCTGTTTCGTAGGCGTATACATTATATCCGTTATTTTGTACATATTTGAATTGCCATTTGCAAGCGTTATCGCTTAAAACCAAATTGTTGCCGTTAAAAGACAAATATTTATTGTTTGTTTTACTGTAAAATGTATATATACCACCGTCTGTAACCGTTGTTGTTTTATTTGTATTAGTGGTGTTTGCATCGTCTACCGTGGAAATGTTGCTTGAATATACATAGTCCGAACTTATTGTTTCGTTCACATTTGGCGTTCCGGCGCAACCAACACACGTAGTTAAAAATAAAATAAAAGAAATTATTAAGGCAAATTTTTTCATATTCTCGCACCTTTCTTAAGAAAATTCTAACATAACATATTTTACCAAAAACTATTAGCAATTGCAAATGTCATATTTAATAATTCTGTATGGCACGGAGATTTTTTTGCCATAATAATACCGAGGTGGTTTTATGAAAAATTCTTCTCGGGTTGTGTCGGTCGTTTTGGGAGCGCTTACGGTTTTGTGCGGAATTTTAACCGTTATCGGCATACTTTTGCTCCCTGCCGAGCTTGCCACCCCCGAAGAGCCTGCCGGCGAAAATATTTCGGGCATCGGCTACTATGACGCTGTCGGGAACAAGGGTCTGCTTTTTACACTGCCCGACGGTTCGGGTGCATTTATTTATTTAGATTTTTCGGAAATTTTAACACACTGCTATCTTTTTTCGTCTGATGCTGTGGCGGCGGCCGAAAATTTGCCCTATTTTATTGACTACACGTTCAACGTTACCCCCGAATTTTTGGCTAAACTGTGCGACCGACTGGGTGGAATTGTTTTACCCGATAAGGACGGCGAAAACTCCCTTTATTTTTCTTCTTCCCTTTTATCTTTTTGGCAAAATACACCAAGCGAGGAACAAAGGTTACAACTTTGTATTTCTTTTTTCGATAAAATTGCGAAAACGGGGTTGTCTTCGGAAGACTTTATGTTTATAATTGAAGAAACAAACACGAATTTAAGCTATTCGGTATGTTACGACTGGATGCCGCACATAAAAGAGATGCTTTGCAACTACGTTTTCGGCTAATGCGGCAAAATTAAAACAAAAAAGGGGGTTAAGGGCATGAAGAAAATGACTGCAATTTTGCTTGCGGTTTTGTTTTTATTTGCGGCGGCGGCCTGCAAAAAGCTTCCTGCTTCTAACCCTAACCCGTCCCCTTCGCTTCCGGTTGCTTCTTTTGAAGAGGTGTCCGAGCCGTCCTCTTCGGGTGAAAGTTCTTCGGGCTTTTCCTCTATGGTTTCTTCGTCTGATAGCTCTTCGGACGATTATTCCGATACTTCGTCGAGCGAGCCTTACCTTCCCCCACCGACCACACCGCTTAACCATTCCGACCACCACTGCTATTCCTACCTTACCGATATACAAAAACAGTATTATAATTCTATGCACACTGCGGCCGAGCAGATGCACGCTTCCTGGGTGGTGCTTGGTCCCCTGACTGAAAACTACACCGCCGACGTGGCAGTTGTAAGGCACGCTCTGGTTACCGACCACCCCGATATTTTCTGGTTGCCCCCCTATTACGTAACGGCATCGGGCACCGACGCAGACGACAACCCTGCCGCACTTATAATGTTTTCTTCTTCGGCCGAAGTTTCGCCGTCTTATAACATAACCCGTGCCGAAAAGGCTTATATGGAGCAGGAATTAACAACGGCGGTAGCCCTTATTATTTCGCAGGTAACCTCTTCCGACCCGTTTGAAATTGAACTTCAGCTACATGATATGCTGTGCCAAAAGGTTACATATTCGCTTGACCCGTCCGACCCATATATTTACACCGCTTACGGCGCACTTGTTAACGGAAGCGCACTTTGCGAAGGGTATTCACGGGCAATGCAGCTTCTGCTTAACCAGTTTGACATTCAGTCCACCACCATTTCGGGCGTTGCCGCAGGCGCAGGCCACATGTGGAACGCCGTAAAAATAGGCGAAGACTGGCACCACTTAGACGCAACCTGGAACGATACGGCCACCGGCTTTATTTCGCACGAATACTTCGGCTTAACCGACGAAGAAATACTTAAAGACCACGTTTTTGCTAACGATTCTTCGGCCCTTACCCCCGAAGAGCTGGCTTCGGGCGCAGTTTCCTTTAACACCTTCAGACCCGTTTGTACAAACGGTAATTACAACTTCTTTTTAAAGAAGGGCTTTGTATTCGGGGCTGAAAACCTAAGTGAACTTGCGGAATATGTAGCTAACGCTACAGAAAATGCGGTGGAAGTTAAATTTTCCGACCCCGAGTTTAAAGAACAGTTCGCACAAAACAGCGAAACTGTTTTGCAGGAGCTGAGTTCCCTGCTTGCATTAAACCACGGCGCTAATTATTATATTGGTCGCTACTCGGTATCGGTTCACACACTAAAGCTTTATAAAACGGTATAAAAAAAGACGAGCTGATGGCTCGTCTTTTTTCAGGTGTCAGGTGTCAGGTATCAGATGTCAGTTTGTGCCTTTGGCACGCTTTAAACCTTAAACCTGAAACCTTAAACCTGAAACCTAAAAAAGCACTCCGAAGGGAGACACTCCGTAAGGAAGTTGTCTCCCTTTGGCTTTTGTAGTCAGCCAGAATGATTGAATTGTAAGGATAATTCAATTCATAACGGAGGATTACGAAAATGACAAACTTTATTGAAGAATTTTACTATGGCAATTTAGATCCACAAGCCCGCAGTACAGGAAACGAAGATATTGTTCTGTGCGGGGTGTTGTTAAAATTTAACGATTATAAAGCTTTGTTAAATATGCTATTTTATCGCTTAAACCGTATGGAATTTGGTCGGGTAGCATTCTCCAACGCCAATTACCCTCTTGTGTGCCTGGAATATTGATTCTTGCCTCGTTAGAAAGCTCAAGATAATCCTGCATTTGCGCCACAAAAAGTCGAGCAACGCTGCTCATACCGCCACGGATAGTTCCCCAAACATACCCTTCGTGTTCATTAAGACCAAGATAATCCTCGGCCTTTTTTAAATCACTGGGGGTTAATTGTGAAAGCCAACCCTTTATGGTGTCATTATCGTGAGTGCCTGTATAACAAACACAGTTTTTATTATAAGCGTGTGGAAGGTAAACGCTGTCTTCATTAGCGCCAAATGCAAATTCCAACACCTTCATACCGGGAAATTCAGAATCCTTTAAAAGCTGTAATACCTCTTGTGATGGATACCCCAAATCCTCAGCAATAAAGCTTATGCTTGGGAGGCGGTTTTTAAGAGTGGATATAAGTGACATACCCGGACCCTTTACCCAACGGCCGTTCGTTGCGGTTTTTTCGCCGTAAGGCACTGCCCAAAAGCTTTCGAAACCACGGAAATGGTCAATGCGAACAACATCATAAAGCTTTGCCGCACCTTCGATACGCTTTATCCACCATTCATAGCCGTTTTGCTGCATAACATCATAAGCATAAAGCGGATTCCCCCACAGCTGACCATCGGCTGTGAATTGGTCGGGCGGTACACCCGCAACCTCGGTAGGAAAGCCCTTTTCATCCAACTGAAAGCATTCGGGTGAAGCCCAAACATCAACCGAATCAAGTGCAACATAAATAGGTAAATCACCTATAATTCCAACCGAATGCTCGTGCGCGTATTCGCGCAGCGCATTCCACTGATTAAAGAAAAGAAACTGTATATAGGTAAAAAGGCGGATATCGTCTGCCAATTTCTCAGTGTAAAATTTTATTGCTTCCGGCTTTCTGAGGCGGATGTCCTCATCAGGCCATTCAAGCCACGAAAGCATATTAAAATGCCTTTTAAGCGCCATAAAAAGTGCATAATCTAAAAGCCAATACGAATTCGCACTTTTAAATGCTTCAATGCGGTCAAAATCCCTGTCCCAGCCGCGCTCACACACTTTTTGCAAAAGGGTGTAGCGGTTTTCATACAGCGCACCATAATCAACAAGGCAAGGGTTATCGCCCCAAAACAGCGCATCAATTTCCGACTGTTCTAAAAGACCATCCTCTACCAAAATATCAAGGTCGATATAATAAGGGTTACCCGCATGGGTGGAGGGACTTTGATAGGGCGAATCGCCATAGCTTGTGGGACCCACAGGCAAAATTTGCCACCAAGACTGATTAGATGCCTGTAAAAAGTTTATAAAATCGCGCGATGCCTTACCCAATGTACCAATGCCATAAGGTGATGGTAGGGTG
>JAFOCW010000014.1 GCA_017381035.1 Clostridia bacterium
CCAACCGCACAAGCGTATGAGCAAAGCATTGCAACCGATTTGCACAAACGAATGTTTTTAAGCGGTATGCCGCAACTGAGCTTTGCATAATTCAGGCATGTAACCAACGCTAAGCACATACAAATAGTTTCAATAATTGTATCGGACACGGTGGCAAGCGCCGCAAATTCGGAAAACACAATTATTATTCTGGTAATGAAGAACAGAATTGGCGCTATTGTAGCATATTTTGAATATTCACGACCCGAAATTTTGGAAAACGCAATATATAGAAGAGCCACAACCGACAAAACTGCCGCCAATTTGTGAAAGATTATTTGTGTGGGTTTAGCGTATTTAAGAAGCGAAGAAAAGAAGGCTTCGTACAAAACGGCAACCGCTAAAACTATTTCTGCCACGCTGTAAATAAGGTTTGCTGTATTTTTGGAAATTACACTTTTTTGTTTGCCGAAATAAGCTACAAAAAACACAAAAACGGCAGAAACTATTAAAAGTGCAATAATAAATACCGCCCACGGCAGATATTCACTTTTTATAAAGCCGCTTGTTTTTTCTACCGTAAAGGTAAGCATAAACGAGCGAAGAATTACGCCAACGACAGCCACAATGCCGAATATGGCAAGATTAAGTTTTGCAGACAAGGCTTTGCCCCCTAAGTAAGAATTAAACTAAAATACGTATCATATAATATATAAACGTTAATATATATTTTATATTCCAAAACAAATAATGTCAACACAAAAAGGAATGATTTAATGAAAACGGTTTACATAACAACTATGTTTATAACGGCTTTACTTATGCTTACCCTTCCCCTTTGCGCTAAAAACAGTATAGACAACCTACCGGTTTCGGCACTTCCGCTTTCTGAAGCGCAAAAGCCCGACGCCGACGAAACTGTAAGGGTAAAACTTACCGAAACGGGTGAAATAACAAGCATTACGTTAAAAGACTATCTTTTTGGGGTTGTAGCCGCCGAAATGCCTGCCCTTTACGAAGAAGAAGCCTTAAAGGCGCAAGCCGTTGCGGCATATACCTATTATACGGTAAAAAAGGAAGCCGACGAAATCAAAGACTATGATATTAGCGATGATTTTACCACCGACCAAGCTTTTATAACCGTGGCCGCCGCCCGCGAAAAATGGGGCGACGGTGCCGACGAGTTTGAAAGCAAAATAAGGCGGTGCATAAGCGAGGTTTTAGGACAAAGGGTACTGTTCGAAGGCAAGCCGGCCTACACCGTATACCACGCAATATCGTTTGGTGTTACCGAAAATGCGGCAGAAGTATGGGGCGGCGAATACCCTTATTTAATATCGGTAGATTCAAGTTTTGATAAAACCGAAAAGAACTATTTAAGCAGCGCTACCTTTACCGCCGCCGAATTTAAAACGGCTATGTCGCCTTACGCAGAAGTTACGAATACCGAAGAAAACCAGATAACCGACCTTATAAGGACAGCGGCAGGCGGAGTTAAAAGCGCAAGTGTTGCAGGGGTAAGTGTTAGCGGTTTAGATATACGAACGGCGCTTGGGCTTCGTTCCGCCAATTTTGAAGTAAGCTTTGCCGAGGGAGTTTACACCTTTAACGTAAAGGGTTACGGACACAGCGTTGGCATGAGCCAGCACGGAGCGCACTATTTGGCAATGCAAGGGAAAAACTACAAAGAAATTTTAAAGCACTACTACACGGGGTGCGAAGTTGAATAAAAACAGAAAAAGACACGGTAAGGCTTACGCTAACCGTGTCTTTTATTATTAAATATTAATACTGTCTGCAAGGGCTGCGAAGGTAGCGCTGTAAAGCGCATCGGGTAAAGCGTTTATATCTACTTCGGTTTCTTCGCCGTTTTCCATACACTTAAGCTTGGCCTTACCGCTTTCAATTTCGCTGTCGCCAAGTACAAGGGTAAACCTTGCGCCGATTTTGTTGGCATAACGCATTTGCGCCTTAAGTCCCCTGCCCACAATATCAGTTAAGGCTTCGAAGCCTTCTTCACGGAGCTGACTGCAAAGAACTGCCGCCTTTAGCGCCGCCGCATCGCCCATAGGGGCAATGTAAATATCGCAGGGCTTGCCGCTTGGAATTTCTACGTTCTGGCTTTCAAGCACCATTAATAGCCTTTCAACGCCCATAGCAAAACCAAGGCCGGGTTGGTCCTGACCACCCATATTGCCAAGCAGACCGTCGTAACGGCCGCCGCCGCAAACGGTAGACTGAGCGCCAATATCGCCCGAAACAAATTCGAACACGGTGCGATTATAATAGTCGAGCCCACGAACAATTCGGGGGTTAACGGTGTATTCAACATTCATAGCGCTAAGGTAGGACTTAACTGCTTCGAAATGAGCCTTACAGTCGTCGCAAAGAAAATCGGTTACAACGGGGGCTTCCTTAGCAATAGCCGAGCATACGGGCGATTTGCAGTCGAGTATGCGCATGGGGTTGCGCTCGAGACGTTCGTTGCAGGTGCCGCAAAGCTCTTCTTTTTTACCCTCGAAATAGGCCTTTAAAGCCTTGTGATATTCTGCTCTGCAGGTGGGGCAACCAATGGAATTGATTTCAAGTGAAATCTTTTTAATTCCAATATCTGAAAGCAGTTGATTTGCCATTGCAATAACTTCGGCATCGGCTATTGGGGATGCCGCGCCGATACATTCTACACCGAACTGATGGAATTCACGAAGGCGGCCTGCCTGCGGTTTTTCGTAGCGGTAGCAACCGCCAAGGTAGCACACCTTTACGGGAAGTGCGCCTGCGGTTAAAGAATGTTCTACGATACTGCGCATAACGCCTGCAGTGAATTCGGGACGAAGGGTTATTGAACGGTCGCCCTTGTCGGTGAAGGTATACATTTCCTTTTGTACAACGTCGGTAGTATCGCCTACGTTTTTAATGAAAACTTCGGTGTGCTCGAAAACGGGTACACGAATTTCCTTAAAGCCGTAAAGACCTGCCGTTTCAATTAACTTTTGTTCAACAAATTGCCATTTATAGCTCTGTTCGGGGGTAACGTCGTTTGTTCCCCTTGGAGCTTTATTTATTTCTGCCATATAATTTCTCCGATTAATTGTCGTTTCTTAGGTATTCGCGCCAGTCAAGGTCGCCTCTGTCGAGACCGCGGATTAAGATTTCTGCGGTTGCAATATTGGTAGCAACGGGAATTTGATGTACATCGCAAAGACGAAGAAGCGATTGCTCGTCGGGTTCGTTGCCGCCGGTTTTTAAGGGGTCACGGAAGACAAGAAGCATATCTACTTCATCGCAGCCGATACGAGCCGCAATTTGCTGTGAGCCACCCTGATGTCCACCAAGTAAGGTTACTATATTAAGTCCGGTAGCTTCGGAAATGAGTTTGCCCGTAGCGCCTGTTGCAAGCAATGTATGTCTGCTTAGAATTCCGCAGTAAGCAATACAAAACTGTATCATAAGTTCTTTTTTAGCGTCGTGTGCAATGAGTGCGATGTTCATACTTTTACTCCTTTTTTATTTGCCGAGATAAATTATTTATATTCTTTTAAGTTTAGGAAGCGGAACGTTTTGTCCGCAAAGCCTTGATGCTATTCGGCTAAAGGCCTTTTTGGCCCTGCCTTTAATTTTAAAATTGCCATTTAAAAATGCAAATGACAGGTGTTCGCTTTCGGGCACAATTCCCACAAGAGCAAGTCCCGATTCGTTTATAATATCGTCAAGCGTTGAAAAAATAACGTTTCTGACGAAATAGGTTTCAAATCTGTTGATTATCAGTTTGCCTTTTCTGTTAGCTTTGTTAAGCAGTGCGCCTATGGTTGCGGCATCGCGCACCGAAACGGCGTTGGGGTTGCAAACACATAAAAATTCGGTACCGGGGCCAAGCGCTTTATAAAGCTCTATATCAGAGCCTGCAGGCAGGTCGATAACAACGTAATCGAAAAGATTGTTTGGTAAATTTTCCAAAAACTTTACAAAATCGGTTGTGCTGAATAAGCCTTTTTCGCCGGGGGCCGCAAGTAAAGATAGGTTATCTATGCCGTCTACCTTTAAAATGCAGGAAGAAAGCTCTCTGCCGCCAACTGCATCGGACACGTCGAAAAGAAGCTTTTCGCTAACGCCAAGCAGCATATCAAGGCAACGCATTCCTTCGTCTAAATCTATTAAAAGGACACGTTTGTTCTGCTCTGACAATGCTAAGGCAAGGCCGATGCTGCAGGTAGATTTCCCCGAGCCGCCTTTGCCACCGAGAACGGCTATAATTTTTGCCATAGACTTCTCCATTCCGTTCGCTTTTGAACTATGCAATAATTTAACATATTTGACGTTTTTTGTCAAATATTTAACAAGTAAAACACTGAAAAAACTATTTAACCTATTACTTTATTGGGCGGTGTAAGGTCCACCGTTGTTTCCTGCGCAAAGAAATAGGCATCGAACATTTCTCTTGCAACCGTAGAGCAGGTTCGGGACGATGAGCCATGCTCAAGCACGATTGCAACGGCAATTTCGGGCTTATCGAAGGGGGCGAAGGCAACAAACACCGAGTGGTCGGCGCCCGACGCTACCTGCGACGTTCCCGTTTTGCCGCCAACCTTAATACTGTAGTTTGCAAAGGTTGCGCCGCCCGTACCGTCGACCGTTACAGACAGCATACCTGCCTTAACGGCGTCTATTGTGCTTTTACTGATTTCGAACTGTTCGGCTATGGTGGGCTTTACGGTTTCGTAGGTTTTGCTCATATCGTAGGACACAACACGGTTTATAAGCCTTGCTTCGTAACGCACACCTTCGTTTGCCATTGTGGAAACGTAAACGGCAAGCTGTAAAGGGGTGAAGGCATTCATTTGACCGATAGCCGCCTGAAGTGTATTACCGCTTGACTCGTTTTCCTGGCTTTCGACCAAAAGGCCCCTAGAATCGTTCACTTCTACGCCCGTTTTAACGCCAAGACCGAAGCGTTTGAAATACTTATTTATATTTGAAAGCTTAAGCCTATAGCCAAGTTCAAAGAAGAAATAGTTGCAGGACCTGGAAATTGCCTTATTAAGACTTGTGGTTCCGTGGTAGTGCATACAGCTTGGCTGATAGTCGGCATATCTTTTATATTTTTGCGAACAGAAAATTTCTTCCGAAGCGCTGTACACCCCTTCTTCGAGGGCGGCAACGGCAACGGCAGGCTTAACGGTTGAGCCTGCCGGGAATATTCCCTGAAAGGCGCGGTCGGCAAGGGGTGTTCCCCTTTTATCGGCCGCTAAAGCTTCGAAATCTTGTGAAAAGGTGTTAAGGTCGTACGAGGGGTAGTTTGCGCTTGAAATTACTCCGCCGTTTGAAACGTCGAGCATTACTGCGGCGGCGCCTTTAATTGGGTGCCCCGGAATTGCCTTTAGTGAATCGACCGCATTTTTAAGGGCGTTTTGTGTGGCAAGCTGAATTGTTTTATCAAGGTTTAAAACAACCGTTTTGCCTGCTATTGGGGTTTTGGTTATTTCCTTTGAAATAATTTTACCCTTGGCATCTATTTTATAGGTTATTTCGCCGTCTACGCCGTGAAGCTTGTCTTCTGCCAAGGCTTCAATTCCGCTTTTACCAACCTTATCGTCGAAGGAATAGCCCTTGCCTTTATAGTTGCTCCATTCTTCTGCGTAAATGGGGCCAACCGTTCCAATAAGGTGTGGGGCTAAGGTACCGTTTACGTACTGTCTGAAGGGTACAACGTTAATTGTAACACCGTCGAGCAACATTCCTGCTTCAAGCACGGTTTGCATAACTGTAGAAGAAACGTCTTCTGAAAAGGTGAAGGGGTTTGAAATTGAAAAGTTTGCACTTTCGAGCGAATATCTTACCCCCATAATAAGACGCTTGGTTGCGGTATCGTAAGCATCAAGCTCGTACCTTTCGACCATTTCGTCGAAACAGTTTTCGGCCGTGGCATAATGGGCAAGACCTAGGTTTGTTTTAAGCTGAGAAACGGCCGAAGTGTTATCGGTAAAGGTAAAGGGCGACACTGCCGCCATAGGCAGATTGTCGGTCCATTTAGTTTCGTAATCGGTAAGCAATTTGCAAAGGCGAAGAATAACGTCGTTAGCCTTTGACATACTGAAATAGGCCTTGTCGAAAACTATATTATACCCCTCGCGGTTAACGGCAATTTCACGGCCGCTGGCATCGAGTATTTCTCCCCTTTGAGCTTTAATTGTGGCCTTACGGTAAGAAATTCCCTGCGCTTGTGCAATATATCTTTCGGCGTCGGCAACCTGAAGTGAAAATGCCTGAAAAGAATAAACTAAAAGCACAATAGCCATTATAACCGACAAGGTGGTCAGTCTTTTACGTGGTTTTTTGGGAAAAGGCAAATTGGTCTCCTTAATTTGAAAGTTTCTTTTCTAAAAAGTAGAAAGGAATTATGAATATGGCGGTGTATAACACCGAAGGTATTAAATAAAGCATAAAATAATCGTAATTAACCGATATAGAATTAAATGCGAAAAATATTAAATACTTTAAGAAAAAATAAATTAACGAAATAATTGCAGAAAGGTAAATTGCCGCTTTAATATTTCTGTTTAAAAGGCGGCTTATAAGCAGGTTGCAGGCGGTAGCCGTAACCACTAAAAACAAGGTGTTAAAGCAGGAACTGTCGGCCGCCATACTGTCCATTAACACTCCTGCAAAAAGAGCATAAAGCAGTGAAGCAGTATTGCTTGAAAACAAAGAAATTGCAATTATTACGGGCAAAACTACTACGGGAACAGCATTGCCGATTTTAAAGGTTAAAACTCCGCTGTATCTTAGGGCTGTTATTAGACATATAACAGCTACGTTTACAAAAGCGGAAATAAACCGAAGGCGTTTTGTATTCATTCTTTACTCTCCGTCTGTAAGGTGATTACCCTGACCTTCGAAATCGGTTATTACCATTACCTGCTTAAGCTCGGAAAACTTTACGGTAGGGGTAACGGTTGCAAAAAGCGAAGATGAAATTGGGTCGCTTGCAATGTTGTTGATATTGCCTATGATAAGGCCGTCGGGGAAAATTCCGCTACCCGACGTTATAACAAGGTCGCCAACCGCAACCGAGCAGGTACGGGGAAGGTTGTAAAAACGTGTATAACCGTCGGTTACGTATTCTGTGCCGCCCGAAACAACACCTGCATCGCCCGTTCTGGAATCGAAGGCACCAAGCACAAGCTCGGGGTCAAGAACGGTGGTAACCTTGGACGTTGTTATGCCGACTTCCGAAATATAGCCTACCACACCTTCGTCGGTTATGACGGGGTCGTAAAGGCTTATTCCGTTAAAGGAGCCTACCGATACCGTAAAGCCGCAGAAAATGTCGTCGGGGTCGAAGGAAAGCACCTTTGCCGGCGAAAACTGAAAATCGGGGTTAAGGTCTTTAATATTTAAATATTTTTCGTAAAATTCATTTTGGTTTACAGCCTCTTCATACTCGCTAAGCTGTTCTTTAAGCTTATTAACTTCGTTTTGAAGTTGTTCTTTTTCGTGGTTGAGGGCTGCGGCCGATTTGAAATTACTAAAGGTTGTATCTATTGCATTTATAACCGAATTACCAAGCTGTTGAAAGGGTGCGGCAACGGCACCTAAAATGCCTGCTTGGGGGGACATATGTCCGCCGATTAGCCCTGCTACAATAGCAAGGGTTAATATGACGGCTACAATTGCAACTGTCTTTTTAAACTGCGGGCTTCGAAGGAAGAAACGCACGCTTTTCACCTACCAAAAATGTTATTGGGAATTATCTGTACTGTTTTCCCCTGCGGAAAACATAATTATCGAAACGGTGGCCCGGTTCAAGCCTTTTTGCCGTACCTTCAACAACGCAGTCGATGGGGTTTTCGGCAATGGTTACGGGCATATTGGTTTCTTTTTCAATTAGTGTGGCAAGGCCGCGAAGAAGGGCACTGCCGCCTGTAAGGGTAATGCCACGGTCAATAATATCGGCCGAAAGCTCGGGTGGAGTTCTTTCAAGGGTTGTTCTTACGGCATCTACAATAACGGCTACGACGTCGCTCATAGCTTCACGCACTTCTTCGGAAGAAATGACAATATTTTTGGGAAGACCGTCAAGAAGGTTGCGGCCCTTGATTTCAACGGTTTTTTCGCCCTCGTAAGGAAGTGCCGAACCGATTTCAATTTTAATTTGCTCTGCAGTGCGTTCACCTATAAGCAGATTATACTTTTTACGAATATAGCCGATTATTGCTTCGTCAAGGTCGTCGCCTGCGGTTCTTACCGACTGGGCGGTAACAATATCGCCAAGTGAAATAACGGCAACTTCGGTGGTTCCGCCGCCAATATCGGCAATCATACAGCCCTTAGGGTCCCAAACGGGAAGTCCTGCGCCTACTGCCGCTGCCATTGGCTCTTCGATAATGTCTATATCGGTTGCGCCTGCCTGCTTTAAAACTCCGTGTACGGCACGGCTTTCAACTTCGGTAACACCTGCAGGTACGCAAATAACAACACGAACACGTGAAATGAGCGAGCCTTTAAGAGATTCTTTAATAAAGCGCTTAAGCATTGCGGCGGTTACGTCGTAGTCGGCAATAACGCCGTTTTTTAAGGGGCGCACCGCAACAATGGAGCCTGGGGTACGGCCTATCATTTCTTTAGCTTCGGTACCAACTGCTCTTACGGCGTCGTTTCTTACGTCGTAAGCCACAACCGAAGGCTCACGCATTATTATTCCTTTACCCTTTTGGTAAACAAGTGTGTTTGATGTACCAAGGTCAATACCTATATCACGTGTAAATAACATATATTTTTTCCTCTTTTCAAGTAAGGTTATTTGTAATCGATTGGTAGAGTTGCGGTGGCGTTAAGCGAGCTGTTGGCTACGTTGCCCGACTGATATTCATAAAAGGCCTGCACGCCCACCATAGCGGCATTGTCGCCGCAATATTTAAGTTCGGGGTAATAAAGCTTTATTCCCCTTTTCTGACATTCTTTCGTCATTCGCTCGCGAAGCTCGCTGTTGGCCGAAACGCCGCCTGCAAGCACCAAGGTTTTACGATTTAAGCTTTCAGCCGCCCTAAAAGTGTTTTCTATAAGCATATCGCAAACACGCTGACGAAGGGTTGCCGCAAGCACGGGAACGTCTATGTCTTCACCCTTTTGTGCAGAATTATTAAGCAGATTAAGCACAGCGGTTTTAAGACCCGAGAAGGAAAAGTCGTACTCGCTTGATTCTACCTTAGGCCTTGGAAGTGGGTATTTTGCGGTATCGGCCACCGTTGCAATTTTATCGAGATTAACGCCGCCCGGGTACGCAAGACCCATTGCCCTTGCCGCTTTATCGAAGCATTCACCTGCCGCATCATCACGGGTGCCGCCCAAAACCTTAAAACTTGTATAGTCTTCAACGTCGGTTATGATGCTGTTTCCGCCCGAAACGGTAAGGCATAAAAACGGGGGCTTAAGCTCTTCGTTGTCAATGTAGTTTGCCGCTATATGCGAGCGAAGGTGGTGCACGGGAATAAGCGGTACACCAAGGCTTAAGGCAAGACCCTTTGCAAAGTTTACGCCTACAAGCAGTGCGCCTATAAGGCCGGGTGCGAAGGTTACGGCAACTGCATCTATATCGGAATAGGTTTTGCCGGCATCGCTTAAGGCTTTTTCCACTACTTCGGAAATGTTTTCACAGTGTCTGCGTGAAGCGACTTCGGGCACAACACCGCCGTATTTTTTATGTTCTTCAATTTGTGTGTTTATTACGGAAGATAAAATTTTTCTTCCCTCTACTACTGCCGCCGCTGTTTCATCACAGGACGATTCTATGGCTAAAATAAGCATTAATGAAATTCCTTTGTTAAAATAATTGCGTCTTCTGTTGGGGCCGAGTAAAAGTTTTTTCTTATGCCCACACCCGAAAAACCGCATTTTTTGTAAAGTGAAATGGCAGGCAAGTTTGACTGCCTTACTTCAAGGCTTATAAAGGCAAGGTCTTTTTCATAGGCCAAACCCGAAAGGGCAACCACAAGACTTTTGCCTATACCCTTTCCCCTGAAATCTTTTGTTACGGCTATATTTGTAACGTAGCCTTCGTCTAAAATTACCTGAAGCCCTGCATAACCCACAACCCTGCCGTCTTCTTCGGCAATAAGGTAGGTGGTCTTATTGGCACAAGACTCTAAAACGGCATTTTCACTCCAGGGTGATGAAAAGCACTCACGCTCAATTAAGGCTATATACTTTTCGTCGCCACTTTTAAACGGTCTTATCATAAAATTCCGTCCTCAATCAGTTCATCTACCGCTTCGAAAATATTATCTCGGCAGGCTCTGTAGGTGTTAATATCGCCACCGAACGGGTCGGGAATACCGAGCACGTAGCACTTTAGTTTATCTATTCCAAGCGCTTCTAAGGTGTCGGCGTGGGATGCCGACATGCATACAATTACGTCGGCTTTTTCGGCATCGGAATAGTTCATTTGTTTGGACTTATGCCCCGTAATGTCTATTCCTGCTTCGAGCATAACGTTAACGCTGTTATTTGCGGCGGGCGAGCCATCGGCAGCAAGGCCTCGGCTTATTATTTGGTAGCCCGTTTGCTTTTTAGATTTTAAATACCCTTCTGCCATAGGGCTACGGCAGGTATTACCCGTACATACAAAAACTACATTTTTCATTAACCTTTAGCCTCGTACCAAGTTTTGCCGATATTAACGTCGGCTGTAAGCTCAACCTTCATTTTTGCGGCATTTTGCATTTCTTCTTTTAAAATTTGGGCCGCCGCATTTGCACAGTCTTCATTTGCTTCTATAATAAGTTCGTCGTGCACCTGAAGAATAAGCCTTGCATTCAAGTTTTCACTTTTAAGTCTTTTAAAGACGTTCACCATTGCAATTTTAATAATGTCGGCCGCAGTACCCTGAATGGGCGCATTTCTTGCAACCCTTTCGCCGAATGCACGAAGCATATGGTTTGAAGACGAAAGTTCGGGCAAATAGCGGCGTCTGCCAAAGGTGGTGGTAACGTAGCCGTTTTCTTTGGCGGCGGCTATTGTGCTTTCCATAAAGCCGGCTACACCCTTAAAGGTGTTTAAATAGCTTTCAATATAGGCCTTGGCTTCTTTATTTGAAACCCCAATATCTTTAGCCAGCGAGAATGCGCCAATGCCGTAAACTATACCGAAGTTTACCGCTTTGGCTCTGCTACGCATTAAGGGGGTAACAAATTCCGGATGCATACCGAAAACCTCGGCCGCTGTGGAAGTATGAATATCGGCGCCCGAATTGAAGGCTTCACACATAACCTGGTCGTTGGCCATGTGGGCAAGCACACGAAGCTCGATTTGCGAATAGTCGGCATCGACAAGGGTTTTACCCTGTTCTGCAATAAAGAATTTTCTGAATACCCTGCCTTCTTCGGTGCGAACGGGAATGTTTTGAAGGTTAGGCTCGAGCGAGCTTATTCTGCCTGTTCTGGTTTCGGTTTGGTTGAAGGTAGAGTGTATTCTGCCGTCTTCCTTTACGGCGTCTGCAAGCGAATCGCAATAGGTGGATTTTAATTTTGCAAGACCGCGGTATTTTAAAATTTTGCTGACGGCAGGGTGTTCGTTTCTGAGTTCTTCTAAAACTTCGGCATTTGTTGAGTAGCCGCTTTTGGTCTTCTTTTTGCAGGGAAGTCCCAATTCTTCGAAAAGGGCAACACCCAACTGTTTTGGCGAATTCAGGTTGAATTCGTAACCGATAAGTTCAAAAATTTCTTTTTCGAGCTCGGTAATTTGCTGACCTAATTCTTGGCCGTGAAGAATTAACGCTTCTTTATTAAGCGCAATGCCTGCCATTTCCATATCGCCAAGCACTGCCGCTAAGGGAAGCTCTATTTCGTAAAAAAGCTTATCTTGCCCCGTTTGTTTTAACTCTTTTTCTAAGGCGGCGGCAACCTGGGCATTAACTGCGGCAAGGCGCACCGCTTCGTCTTCGGTTTTTATGTCGGCCACGGCGGAATATTCTGCCGAAAGGCGCTCTAAATCATACGAGCTGGCCGAAGGGTTGCAAATATAACCTGCAAGCATTGTATCGAAAACAACGTTTTTAGGGGTAACACCGTTTAAAGCGGCTTCTTTATAGATGTTTTTATAGTCGTAAAGAACCTTTTCTATTTTTTCGTTTTCAAGAAGGGCAAGGCCTTCTTCCTTTTCGGCAAAGACAGACAGCGAATTGGCCGAAACACCGAAGCCGCCGTATTCCATTACCATAGAAACTTTTTGGGGTTCGGTTTTTAAAAGTTCTTCAAGGGTGGCTTCACGAATTTCGGAAGACTGAACCGTTTGTGCCGCCTTGGAAGCCACGGGTGAAATGCCCATTTTTTCCATAAGTTTGAAAAACTCTAAAGAGGTCATTATGCGGGCAACTTCGTTTTGGTTTATGGGTTTACTAAGGTAGGCATTAACGTCAGGGTTAATGGGGGCTTCTTTGCTGATGGTGCCGAGCCAACGAGAGAAGAAGGCCGACTCTTTGCCTGCTTGAAGTTTGGTCTTAACGCCGGCTTTAATGTCGAGCTCTTCTAAATGCTCGTAAATATAATCGATACTGCCGAAGCGTGAAATTAAATCGGTTGCGGTTTTTTCGCCCACGCCCTGAACACCCGGAATATTATCGGACGAGTCGCCCATTAAAGCCTTGAGTTCTATCATTTGAGGTGGGGTAAGTCCGTATTTTTCAAAAAGAGCTTTTTCGCCATAATGTATGACTTCGGGGGCGCCTGCCCTTGTAGCAGACAGCGCAACCGTTACGTAGGGGCCAATAAGCTGTAAAGAGTCTTTGTCCCCTGTTGCAATAACACATTCGTTACCCGATTTTTCGCAAAGGTCTGCAAGTGTGCCGAGTATATCGTCGGCTTCGAAGCCGGGACACTCAATAACCGTGTAGCCCATTGCCGTTAGCCACTCTTTTAAAGGGGCGAACTGAGAAAGAAGTTCTTCGGGGGTGGCGTGGCGGCCTGCTTTATATTCTGCATACTTTTCGTGGCGGAAGGTAGGCTTTTTAACGTCGAAGGCAACGGCAATTCCGTCGGGGTTATGAAGTTCTTTAAGACGGTTTAAAATATTAATAAAACCGTAAACGGCATTGGTATATTTTCCGTCCTTGGTGGTAAGCAAACGAATACCGTAAAAGGCACGGTTGATTATACTGTTTCCGTCAATTGCAAGCAATTTCACTACACATAGTCCCCCAAAATAGTAATATATAAATTATTATAACAAAATATTATATATTTGTCATCATATTTTTAAGGTTTGACAAGAAAATTTTTTTAATATATAATGAACCCGTTATGAAGATAGGAAATAAAGAAATTAACGGTTTTGCTGCTCTGGCCCCAATGGCAGGTGTTGCCGACAGGGCTATGAGAGAAATATGTGAAAAGTACGGCGCCGCTTACTCGGTTGGCGAACTTACTTCTGCTAAGGCGTTAACCCTTGGCGATAAGAAGTCTGCCATGTTTTTGGAACGTGGAAATCTTACGGTTTTTGCGAATCAGCTTTTTGGCGGTGAGCCCGAAACTATGGCAGAGGCGGCAAGAATTGCCGAAAGCTTTAACCCCGATTTTATTGATATAAATATGGGTTGCCCTGCCCCCAAGGTTGCAAACAACGGCGGCGGAAGTTCCCTTCTTAAGGACCCCGTTTTAGTTGGCAAAATTGTAAGGGCGGTTAAAGATGCCGCTACCCTTCCCGTTACGGTTAAAATACGTATAGGTTGGGACTCCAACAGCATTAATGCTACCGAAATTGCTAAAATATGCGAAGCAAGCGGAGCCGATGCTATTACGGTACACGGCAGAACAAGGGCGCAAATGTATGCCCCACCCGTTGATATAAATTCAATAAAAGCGGTTAAAAATGCCGTAAACATACCCGTAATTGCCAACGGCGACGTTGTGGACGGTATTTCGGCCAAAAAAATGTACGACGAAACGGGCTGCGATTTTGTTATGGTAGGCCGTGCGGCTATGGGCACTCCCTGGGTGTTTAACAAAATTAACGCCTATATGGAACGGGGCGAAATTTTAGCCGACCCACCGCTTGAACAGCGCCTTGAAATTATGATGGAACAGCTTAATTTAATGGGCAAATACAAGGCTGAAAGAACGGTGCTTTTAGAAGCCCGAAAGCACGTTGCGTGGTACCTAAAGGGCGTTAGAAACGCCGCAAAGCTTCGACGTATGTGCGGCGAAATTTCCTGCCTTTCGGACATTGAAATTATATGTGAAAAAGCCCTTGAAAGCGGCGAAGATATATGATAGAATATATGTTAGTTTTTTAGTAGGAGAGTTATTATGTCAGGACATTCTAAATGGAATAATATTAAACGCAAAAAGGAAAAGACCGATGCCGCAAAGGCTAAAATCTTTACCAAAATCGGCCGTGAAATTTCGGTTATAGTAAAAGCAGGCGGCCCCAATCCCCAGGAAAACAGCAAGCTTAAAGACGCTATTGCAAAGGCTAAGGCCGCAAACGTGCCCAACGATAATATTGAACGTATTATTAAAAAGGCCGCAGGCGATACCACAGCCAACAACTACGAAGAATTAATTTACGAAGGCTACGGCCCGAACGGTGTTGCCGTTGTGGTTGAAACACTTACCGACAACCGCAACAGAACCGCTGCCGATATGCGCCATTTCTTCGATAAATGCCACGGCAACCTCGGACAGAGCGGTTCGGTTATGTTTATGTTCGACCGCAAGGGTCAAATTGTAATTGAAGCCGAAGGCAAAGACGAAGATACCGTTATGGAAGACGCACTTGAAGCAGGTGCAGAAGACTTCAATTTCGACGGCGACGTTTTTGAAATTACCACCGAACCTAACGACTTAGGCACCGTGCGTGATGCGCTTGAAGCAAAGGGTTACACCTTTGAATCGGCCGAAGTTGCATACATTCCCCAAACCATGACCACCTTAGAAGATGAAGAAGACATCAAGTGGATGGAAAGACTTATTGATATGCTTGAAGAAAACGACGACGTTCAGGAAATCTGGCACAACTGGGAAATGCCCGACGAAGAATAATTAAACTAAAAAGCCTTGGAGCAAAAACTCCAAGGCTTTTATTTTATAGCTTTTTAATATACTTTTTAAACTGCGGAAGCATGCCGATTTTATCGGGTACGTGGGGTGGCATTTGCAAAATGTCGTGGCCCGGGAAGGGGTTGCCCTCAATAAGCACTACTCCGTTTTCGGTAGCGGCAACATCCCAACCTACGTAACCTACCTGTGGCACCACGGTTGCGGCGCTAAGCACCGTTTCAACCGCCTTTTGCCACTGGGGCAACTGATAGCCCTTAATGGCGCAAGAAGTATACGGGTGAGTTTCATAGTAATTGCTGTCTTTATCGAAGGCGGGGTATTCAATTACGCCCGTTTCTATATTAACGGGGGCCGCCATACCGCCTGCATTGATATTGTCTACAAAACGTCCGCCGTTACCAATGCGAACAAAGGCGTAAACTATATGGGGTACACCTTCGGTTAAAACGGTTACTATGCGGTAGGTATTAACAGACAGAGGGTAGAGTTTCGATACATCTTCGTGCTGAACAACAAATTCTTCACAAAGACCCGAATTTATGCTTTTAAGGTGGTCGAAAAGGGCTTCGGCCGACGGAAAATCGGCAACGTTCAGCTTTTCAACGCCCCTGCCGCAAGCTTCGGCTGTGGGCTTGGAAATTATTATGTCGAGCCCGTCTAAAAAGGCTTTAAAATCGTCTATATCAGCGGTTGACATATCTAACCATTTTCGGCCAAGGTATTTTGAAAAGGTTTTGTTGAACTCAATTTTATTATCTAAAATATGGTAATATTCCTTGTTATTAAGCAGGGTTACAATGGTATTGTTAATGCCACGGGTTACGTAGGTTGCACGTTGGGCATCGTTTAAATTCCACCACTCGCAAAGCTCGTAATCCTTATAGCCTGCGCCATATTTAAGACCGCATTTTATAACGTCGAAAAAGAGCTTTATACTGTTAATTCCGCTTTTTTTGTGCACGGCTTTAACGGTTTTAAAAAGGCCCTTGTAATCCATTTTTAAAATGCGTTTAATAAGGTATAAAATTCTTTTCATTTATTTTATTTCCTCTATAAAATCTGCCGCACCGTTCATATATTCGGCGCTGAAATATTCGAACTTACCGCTGTCGGCCGCTTCGGCTAAGCGCACGTCAATTGGCACTTGGGCTAGCAGTGGCAGACCCAATTCGTCGGCTACGGTTTCGGTTTTGCCTTCGCCGAAAATGCGGAACTCTGCGCCGCAGTCGGGGCAACAAACGTAGCTCATATTTTCAACTATTCCAAGCACGGGAATATTCATCATATTAGCCATATTATAAGCCTTTTTAACAATTAAGGAAACAAGGTCTTGCGGAGAAGTTACAATAACAATGCCGTCGACGCTTAGCTGTTGGAAAACGGTTAAGGGAACGTCGCCCGTTCCGGGGGGCATATCTACAAACATATAGTCGAGCTCGCCCCAGTTAACGTCGCTCCAGAACTGTGTAACGGCGCCTGCTATAACGGGACCGCGCCATACAACAGGGTCTTCTTGATTTTGAAGTAAAAGGTTTACCGACATAAGTTTAATGCCGGTTAGGGTTTCGGCGGGAATTATGCCGTTCTGGTCGGCTTCGGCACGGCTGTTTACGCCAAACATTTTAGGTATTGACGGGCCGGTAATATCGGCATCGAGAATGCCTACCTTATAGCCCTTGCGGCGCATAAGGGTTGCAAGCATTGAAGTTGTAAGCGACTTACCTACACCGCCCTTGCCGCTGACAACGGCTATAACCTTTCCGATTTTACTGCCCTTTTGCAAGGGGGCTTTTTGCGGCTTGCTGCTGCAGTCTTTAGAGCAGGAACTGCAGTTTCCGTCGCAGGTTTTTGCTTCTGACATAAAAAAACACTCCAATTAGGGAAAATAATCTTTAATTATTATACCGCTAAGTGAAGTGTTTTTCAATTAAAAAATTGTTTCAATAAGTTTTGCCGATTCTTTTGGCGAATATGTAAATTTTTCTATTCTTTTACCCTTATAAAAATATTCATACGGTTTTGGGCCTTCGGCTTCAAAGCTGTCAATTATAATAAGCTTTATTTTCATTTTATCGGGAATTATACTTTTAATGTAAACCCCTGCCGTGTCCCCTACCTTTACGCCGTCCTTAAGCTCGGCAAGGCCTGCAAGGTTGGGGGCAAGTTCAATAAAAATGCCGTAGCTTTCCACGCTTCTTACAACCCCTGACACCGTTTGACCTGCCGAAAATTTTGCGGCATTTTCTTCCCAGGTGCCAAGCAGTTCTTTATGGGTTAGGGTAATTTTGCCGTCGGGCTCAATATTTTTTACAACCGCCTTTATGTTGTCCCCTGCCGAAAAGCGGTCCCGTGGGTGCGAAATACGTGAAACCGAAATTGAATCTATTGGCAGAAGTGCAATGTTCCCACAGCCAATATCGCAAAAAGCACCGAAGCTTTCAAGGTGGGTTATCTTGGCATCAATTATATCACCGGGGGTTATATTATCTAAAAATTCACGCTTGCATTTAAGCTGTGCGTTACGGCGTGAAAGCAGTGCATAGGGTCTTGGCTCGGCATCGGCATTTATTTCTTCAACCGTAAAGCAAACGCTTTTACCCACACGGGAAATAAGGGCAATATCTTTTGTATACCCTTCTTCAATGCCTATGGCACCTTCCACCCTTGGTATTACACCTTTAATTTCGCCCAGATTTACAAGCATATTATGGTCGGCATCACACATATATGCGGTGGCTTCAAGTATTTCCCCTTTTATTTTTGCTTCTTTAAGCTCTGATACTGTATATCTTTTGCGTTTACCGCCCATTTTTAATTCGTTAAATCCTTCAGGACAAAAACCTGTCATATTATTATCAACCTTTCGTTTTTGAGTTCTATACAATATATGCTAAGGTTTTAAATAATATTTATTGATAAATGGTAAATTTTTGGGTAAAATGTAATAGGAATTTATGTTAGGAGTTTTTAAGTGGTTATAGCAGTTATTATTTTTGCAGTAGTTATTTTTTTAGTATTGGCGGCAACTGCGGTTAGTATGGACATTGCCATTGTAAGGCGGAAAAATCCCGTTAAGGTGCACGGCAAGATGGGCGACGACAGCTCGGTTGATACAATATTTAAAACCGACATTAAAAAGGGTATGGAATGGATTAATTCAAAACCCTTTACCGAACACGAAATTACTTCTTACGACGGCACTAAGCTTTACGGCAGGTTTTACAAAAACGGCAATTCAAAAATCACCCTTCTTATGATGCACGGCTTCAGAAGCAACCCCATACACGATTTTTCCTGCGCATTTAAGTTTTACTTCGACAAGGGTTTCAATTTGCTTGTACCCGACCAACGTGCACACGGAAAAAGCGGCGGTAAATTTATTACCTACGGCACACGCGAACGCTACGATGCTAAGGCCTGGCTTGAATATGCAAACACCTTAATTGACGGCGGCGAGCTTTACGCAACGGGCGTTTCAATGGGAGCTACCACCGTTCTTATGGCGGCCGAGCTCACTCTGCCCGAAAACGTTAAAGGTATTATTGCCGACTGCGGCTTTACAAGCCCTGCCGACATAATTAAAAAGGTAATGAAGGAAGATATGAAGGTACCTCTATTCCCCCTTTATTACACAACAAGGGCTATGACAAGGGTTGTAGCAGGGTTCGATTTTGAAGAATGTAATGCGGCTATCGCTGTTAAGGAAAGCACCATTCCGCTACTGTTTTTGCACGGTAAAAGCGACAGTTTTGTACCCTTTTCTATGGGCGAAGAAATTTACGATGCGGCAGGCGGTAAAAAGCAGGCCGTTTGGGTAGACGGAGCCGACCACGGTTGTTCCTTCTTAGTTGACCACGATGCTTGCGCAAATGCGCTTGGCAGTTTTTTGGGAATATAAAAAAAGCACCTATGGAGTGTGTCCATAGGTGCTTTTTAATTAATAGATAATAGTGAAAAGTGAAAAGTTACGGTGTGCCTGCGGCACAGAATATATATTTGTCGCAATGCGACCCCGTTCTCACTGCCCTTGGCCCCGGACCCTTTTATAACATTTCTTTACGGAGTTCTTCGGGTGATTTAGCCGAAAGATATGCCGGCGGAATATCGAAAACGGTTTTACAACCTATGGCGCCTTCGTTTTTCATTTTATATGCCGCTCTGGCATAAGCTACGATTACGCTTGACGTAAATTCGGGGTTAGAATCGAGCTTAAGGCTGTATTCGATAACGTGGGTATTTTCATTCTGCCAACCAGTTTTACCGCTTCTTATAACAAAGCCGCCGTGCGGAATACCGCTATGGTCTCGGCGAAGTTCTTCGAGCGAAATGAAGTGAACAACGGTATTATAATCGGCAAAATAGTTGGGCATTGTTTTAATTTCTTCTTCGATTCTTGCCTTATCGGCGCCTTCTTCGGCCACAACAAAGCACTCACGCAGGTGCTTTTGACGGGTGGTAAATTCGGGGGTTTGGCCGCTTCTTACGGCGTTTAGCGCTTCTTCTACGGGAATGGTGTACTGCTTGGCATCGAGCACGCCGTCTATTCTGCGAATAGCGTCGGAGTGGCCCTGGCTTACACCCTTGCCCCAGAAGGTGTAATCTTTACCGTTTGGCAAAACTGCATCTGCATAAAGACGGTTAAGCGAGAACATACCCGGGTCCCAACCGCAAGAAATAACTGCAACGTTGTTTCCTTGTTTTGCAGCCGCATCTACTTTTTCGAAATGCTCGGGGATTTTTGCGTGGGTATCGAAGCTATCAATAACCGTAAAATCTTTTGCAAGTGCGGGAGTCTGAACGGGAAGGTCGGTTGCCGAGCCGCCGCACAGAATAAGCACGTCTATTTTATCTTTAAACTCTAAGATATTATCAATATGATAAACGGGAACGTTTTTATGAAGAATTTTTACTGTGTCGGGGTTTCGGCGTGTAAATACGGCCACAAGCTCCATATCTTCGTTCTGATTAATGGAACATTCAATACCGCGGCCTAAGTTTCCGTAGCCCACAATTCCAACTTTTATGCTCATAAGTTACCTCTTTTTTAAGTCTATTTTTATGATATGTTATTTTAACTCTAAATAAACCCTAAGTCAATAAAGTTTTGTAAAACTATTTGTATTTTTTGCTTTTTATGCTATAATTTACTAAACGAATCTCATTACAGATAAAGGGGTGTGTTATGGAATTCAGCGAAAAATTGCAGGAGCTCCGCCGAGCAAACGGACTTACGCAAGAACAGTTAGCGGCTTCACTTTTTGTTTCAAGAACGGCCGTTTCAAAATGGGAGCAGGGTAAAGGCTACCCCGGCATTGATACCTTGAAGAAAATTGCCGCATTATTTTCGGTTACGGTTGATGAACTTCTATCGAGCGAAGGGCTTTTAAGCCTTGCGGAAGAAGACGGCAACCAAAAACGGCGCCATTTAATTGATTTAACCTTTGGACTTTTAGATGTTTCGACAGCTATTCTGCTGTTTTTACCCTTCTTTGCCGAAAAAACAGAATCTGTAATTAAAGAAGTTTCACTTTTAGGCTTAACCACCACTTCCCCATACGTTACCGCCATTTATTTTGTGTTATTGGCCGCTCTTGTGCTGCTGGGCATATTCACACTGGCGCTTCAAAACCTTGAAAACACCTTTTGGGTTAAATTCAAAAGCCTTGCGTCTATAATCTTAAGCCTGGTTTTTATACTCGCTTTGGTTTTGGGTTTACAGCCTTATGCGGCGGTATTTTTAATTTTGTTTCTAATAATAAAGGTTTTTATTCTTCTAAAAAAATAACGACACTAAAAGTGTCGCTCGGGTAACCGCCCGTTTCTTGTTATATTTGACGCCTTCCTTTAAAGTGGTTTTATCACAACAAGGAAGGTGTTTTTTTATGATTAAATTAAAAAGTTTATTTTTATCGGTAGTCTGTTTTGTGGCCTTTGCCTTTTGGACGTTTCTTATAACTATAATTGACGTAAAAGCTATTGGCCCAAACGGAAGTGCTGTAGGTTTTGCGGCACTAAACGGTTACTTTCACAAACTTACAGGTGTTAATATGTGGCTTTACACCGTTACCGACTGGCTTAGCCTTGTGCCCGTATTTATTATGATGGGCTTTGCGGTTTTAGGTCTTGTTCAGTGGTTTAAACGCAAAAACATATTAAA
>JAFOCW010000015.1 GCA_017381035.1 Clostridia bacterium
GCCGAACAGAAACGTAACAATAACATACACGCTAAAGCGTGATTACATTCCGCTGAAGCGGATTACATACCAAGCCTACGGCATGTATAAAAAAAGACAGTCCGAAGACTGTCTTTTTTTGGTGCCGGTGGCGGGGGTCGAACCCGCACGGTATCGCTACCAACGGATTTTGAGTCCGCCTCGTCTGCCAATTCCAACACACCGGCACAGTGCTTAACTATTATATATAATTATTTCCTAAAAATCAAGCCGAAAATTTTAATACTTGCAAGTATTAATGCAAAAGTGGCAAGAATAAGGGCAATAACAACCGAAATAATTAAAAAATTATTGGCTAAAGCAGATATTACTGCATGTAAAGATTTTAAAGTAATACCTATTTTTGAAACTTCGTTTGTAATAAGTAAATAACCGGGAATAACACCAACCGAAAGGGCGGCGCCCGAAACTGCGCCAAAGGCATATTTTATAAATCTGCTTGTACTGTTCATTCTAAAAAGCGCAAAACCGCAAGCAAGAGCCAATACAGCACAAACAGCATTGACGGCTATTATATATTTGTAAGCCTTAGTAAGCAAATTTAAAATGTAGCTTAAAAGGGAAGGGTTAACGTAAGATAAATAAATGTTGCCGCAAGCATCCGAAAAGGATGTAATATCGTTTTTAATATCTTCGGTTATATCGTCGGTTGTATCTTTAACGTATTCGTTAACTGCGGTCGCAACCGAGTTTTTAAATCCGTCAAGATTTATGGTGTATTCGCTGTTTTTGCTTAAAACGTTTTTTAAACTATTGTAAAAAATGTTTTCAAACTCTTTTTGGTCTATCTTACCGTCAAAAAAATCTTCGGGCAAACCGCTTGGAATGGCAAGCTCGTTAAGCTCTTCTGTAAGACATTCGGTTGCAAGTGCAGTATAATTGGAATTTTTAATGCAGGCAGTAATTGTGCTGTCTTTTATAAAATACAGCGCACCTGCAGAAATTGCGGCACCGAAAAGGCCAAGGCTTACAAAAAAAGCAAAAACAAACGATATTATGGCGCGTATTCTTTCTTTTGTGAAAAAACTTTTCATAAACACTCCTAATTATAAGGGTCAATCATAGGTCCTGAAACCAAAGTTGCGGTAACGTAATAACGGTCTATCTTATAGCCCACAACGTCGAATGGGTAGCAGGTGTAAAGCACAAGGGTTTCGGTGTTGGCATTTAAATCGAAGGCGGATTTATCGTTCTTGAATTTTGGCGAAACGTCGATAATTTCGTACTTGTACTTGCCGTAGTTCGTAGAAATTTCAATAAATTCACCAACCTTGGTGTGTTTAAGACAGTTGAAATAATTAGTATTATGTCCCGAAACTAAAATGGTTGTACCTTCGCCGGGGAAATGACTGCCGCTATAGTGTCCGGCGCCTTTTTTAAGGCAAGCATTATTATCGCCGAAAATTAAAGGCATTGAATATACGGTGTTGTTTGTGAAAATTTCAAGCTTACCGTATATGGTGCCGTAGGACGGGTAGGTAATGTCGCTGGCATTTACAGTGCCGTCGTAGCCAAGCAGGGCGGAATCGGTAAAAATATCGTTATATATTTCAGTATCATCAGACCCGTTGTCGCTTGCAAAAACAGACCACGCACCCGTGGCAACTTCTACAAACGGTTTAAAGGTGCAATAAAGAAACAGAAGGGTAATAATGAAAAAAGCTAACGGCAACACAAGGTAACCGGTTAGCTTTTTTATAGAAAATTTATTCTTCAATTATTTTACGAAAAGAGCGTTTTTCTTAGCGATAACAACCGATGCGCCAAGAACGGTAACTACTGCTAAAGAAATAAGAGCAATAGCGGTGAAGTCTACCTGTTCGCCGGTCTGCTTAACGATAGGAGCGTTCTTGAAAACAACCTTGCCGTTAGCATCGGTAATTGTAACGTGCTTTCCGTCATAAGTAAGAACATCACCGGTAACAGCAACTGCCTTTTTACCTAAGTCAAGGATTTTGCTCTTAACGTCGTTTTTAAGAACCTTAAGGTCGGTAGTAGCGGTAATCTTTTGAGCAACTACAAGCTTTTCGCCTTCAGCAATGTAACCAAGAATTTCCTTAGCCTGAGCATCGGTAACGTCGATGGTCTTGAAATAGTTTTCAGCCTGAGTTACGTACTGAGCGGGAACAACGAAGGTCTTGTCGCCGATAGCAACTTCTTTCTTAAGCTCGGTAATGATTTTCTGCTCGTTTGCGTTAAGGTCGCCTGCAGCAGAAACGCTAACAGTCATAGGAACGATTAAGAGCACTAATGCGAGAATGATAGCACAAATTTTTTTCATTGTTAAAACCTCTTTTACGAAAATATTTTTTGTATGCATAAAAGTTATTGTTATTATAAACGAAAAAAAGTAAATTGTAAAGTGTTTTTTAAAAATTGAACAAAAAATTTTTTATCACTTGATTACTAAGCCACTTTAAGTTATAATATATTAAATTATGCTAATATGGAGTTTTATATGCAGAATAATAACTGTAAAGATATTGTGCTTTCATTTGAAGATTATACTTCAAAGTTAAGCGTAATTCTTCCCAAAATATACGGCAGAAAACCGTTGGCTTGTGTTAACACCTTCGGCTGCCAACAAAACGTGTCCGACAGCGAAAAAATCAAGGGCATTCTTGAAGCCGCAGGTTACGGCATAACCGAAGACGACGAAAATGCAGATTTTGTAATTTTCAATACCTGCGCCGTCAGGGAACACGCCGAAGACCGAGTATTCGGCAACATCGGCAGAATGAAGGCCCTTAAAAAGCAAAGGCAGGGTATGCTTGTTGCCGTTTGCGGCTGTATGTCGCAACAACAAATAATTTCCGACAAAATAAAGAACAGCTACCCTTACGTTGATATTGTGCTTGGCACAAGGCATTCACACAAACTTCCCGAATACATCTATAAACGTCTTACGGGTGCCGCCAGAATTTTCGACATTTCAGAAGATTTCAGCGAAATTATTGAAGGTATGCCAATTCACCGCGACGGCAGTCTTAAAGGCTGGCTTCCAATTATGTACGGCTGCGATAATTTTTGTACCTATTGCATAGTTCCGCACGTAAGGGGACGTGAGCGTTCAAGATGTTCTTTCGAAATTGTTAATGAAGCCAAGGCTATGGTAGCTGCCGGCTTTAAAGAAATAACCCTTTTAGGCCAAAACGTCAATTCCTACGGTAAGGGGCTTAGTGAAGACATAAACTTTGCAGGCCTTCTTAAAAAAATCAACGATATTGAAGGCGATTTCAGAATAAGGTTTATGACCTCCCACCCTAAAGACTGTACAACCGAATTGCTCGATACAATAGCCGCTTGCGAAAAGGTTGAAACCCACCTGCACCTTCCTTTCCAGTCGGGAAGCGACAGGGTGCTTAAAACAATGAACCGCAAATACGACAGTACCACTTATTTAAACCTTATTAAAGAAGCAAAAAAACGCATTCCCGGTGTTTCGTTCACAAGCGATATTATTGTTGGCTTCCCGGGTGAAACCTATGAAGATTTTAAGGAAACGCTGCGTGTTGTTAAGGAAGTTGAATTCCAGGCGCTATTTACATTTATTTATTCAAAAAGAAACGGTACGCCTGCCGCCGTTATGCCCGACCCCGTTTCGCGTGCCGAAAAGGGCAAATGGTTTAACGAGCTTCTGCTTGCTCAAGAAGAAATTTCAAAAAGGAATTATGCTTCTTTAGTGGGACAAGTTCACAGAGTTTTGTGCGACGAAGTTAAAGAGAACGGCAAGCTTTCGGGCAAAACCCTTTCTGCCGTTGAAATTGAATTTGAAGGCGAGCCTTCTTTATTCGGTCAATTCGTAAACGTAAAGATAGACCGCTTTACAAACATTTTAGAAGGAACAAAAATTTAAAGGATGATAAAAATGGACATTATTGAACTTACCCGTGAACTCGGTGCGGCAATTCAAAATACCGAGGAATATAAAAGATTTATGGCTGCCAAAGAAAAGAACGATAACGACGAACAACTTCAAAAGCAAATAGGCGATTTCAATCTTCTTAAAATGCAGCTCGACGCTGAATACGAAAAAGAAGAAAAAGACGAGGCAAAGCTTCTCCAAATCAACGAAGAAATCGTGGCACTTTATAACGTAATAATCGAAGGCGAAGCAATGAGCGAGTACAACGCCGCTTTTGAAGCCTACCGTGCCCTTACCGACAAAATTTCAAACATTCTTTTAATGTGCGAAAACGGTGAAGACCCCAAAACCTGCGAGCCTTCAAGCTGTACAGGCAACTGCTCGTCCTGCGGCGGCTGTCATTAATTTTTTAAAAAACTATGAAAGGAATGGTGTAAATGGCAGAGCTTTCTCCAATGATGCGTCAGTATATGGAAATTAAAAGCCGCAATCAAGACAGTATTGTGTTTTTCCGCCTTGGAGATTTCTATGAAATGTTTTTTGAAGACGCTAAGCTCGCATCCGAAGAGCTCGACCTCACCCTTACGGGCCGCGACTGCGGTCAGGAAGAGCGTGCCCCAATGTGCGGCGTTCCTTTTCATAGTTGCGAAGGCTATATTGCCCGCTTGGTTGAAAAGGGCTACAAGGTAGCCATCTGCGAACAGATGGAAGACCCTTCAACCGCTAAGGGCATTGTTAAAAGAGATATTGTAAGAATTATTACTCCGGGCACCGTTATTGAAGACAGTATGCTTAAGGAAGACCGCAACAATTATTTAGCTGCCCTGTTTTTCGATAAAGACGTTACCGCCGTTTGCTTTGCAGACGCATCAACGGGTAAATCTTATGTAACCGAAATTTCGGGCGCCGGCAGAGAGCAGAAGGTTATAAACCAGCTTGCACGCTTTGCTCCGTCCGAAATAATTACAACCAAAGAGCTTGAACTAAACCCCAAAATTGTAGAATTTCTTGATAACTTGTCGGGTTGTATGCTTACCGTAAAAGAAAAATCTGCTTTCAGCGTAGGCGAAGGCGAAGAACTTATTAAAAGCCATTTCGGCGTAGTAAGCCCCGAAAATCTTGGCATAAAATCGTTATCGCCTGCCGTGGCCGCACTCGGTTGCGCCCTTTCCTACATTTACGAAACGGGCGGCAACAAAAGCATTTCAATAGGCGAAGTTGAATACTATTCCATTTCGGAATATATGAACCTTGACTATACCGCAGTAAGAAACCTTGAACTGTGCGAAACAATGCGTGCAAAGTCCAAAAAAGGCTCGCTTCTTTGGGTGCTCGACAAAACCAAAACTGCAATGGGTAAAAGAATGCTTCGCAGTTGGGTTGAACAGCCCCTTTTAGACCTTTTCCAAATTGAAGAGCGCCTTAACGCCGTGGCCGAGCTTTCCGAAGACGTTATTCTTCGTGGCGAACTTATGGAGTACTTAAGCGGCATTCGCGACCTTGAAAGACTGCTTACCCGTATTGTTTACAAAACCGCAAACGCAAAAGACCTTAACACAGTTGCCGCAACATGTGAAAAGCTTCCCTTAATAAAGCAGACCCTATCTATAGCAAAATCAAAACTGCTTACAAAGCTTTATAACGGCTTAGATACCCTTGAAGATATATGCTCACTAATAAAATCGGCAATCGAAGAAAATCCGCCTGCCATAATACGTGAAGGCGGAATGTTCAAAAAGGGCTTTAACCCCGAGCTCGACGAGCTTATATACATCATAGAAAACGGCGCCGACGTTGTGGCCGAAATTGAAAACCGTGAAAAAGAAAGAACGGGAATTAAAAATCTTCGCATTCGCTTTAACAAGGTTTTCGGCTACTATATTGAAGTTACCAACTCTTATAAAGACTTGGTTCCCGAAGATTACATGCGCCGCCAAACCTTAGCTAACTGCGAAAGATATATTACAAACGAATTAAAAGAGCTTGAATCTAAAATTATTGGCGCAAAAGACAGAAGGGAACAACTTGAATACGAAATGTTCGAGCAAATGCTCATAGCCATCTCGGCCGAGCTTTCACGTTTCCAAAGCTCTGCCGAAGCCGTTGCAATTTTAGATACACTCTGTTCCCTTGCCGAAACCGCAGTCAGAAACGACTACGTAAGACCACGCCTTAACACAGACGGCATAATTAATATACGTGCAGGCCGTCATCCCGTGGTCGAAAAGGTTATGAAAACACCTTTTGTTACCAACGATACATACCTCGATTTAAAGGACGACCGCTGTGCCGTTATTACAGGTCCAAATATGGCAGGTAAATCTACCTATATGCGACAGGTGGCACTTATAACCCTGCTTGCGCAAATAGGCTCGTTTGTTCCTGCCGAATCGGCAAATATCAGCATTGTAGATGCAATTTACACCCGTGTTGGCGCATCCGACGACCTTGCCAGCGGACAGTCAACCTTTATGGTTGAAATGAACGAAGTGGCCAACATAATTAAAAATGCCACTTCACAAAGCTTGCTAATTCTCGACGAAATCGGCCGTGGCACCTCTACCTTCGACGGAATGTCAATAGCCCGTGCGGTGCTTGAATACGTGGCCGACAAACGAAAACTTGGCGCAAAAACCCTTTTCGCAACCCATTACCACGAATTAACCGAAATGGAAAATGAAATAAAGGGAATCAGAAACTATAACATTGCCGTGCGTAAACGTGGCGACGATATTACCTTCCTTCGCAGAATAGTGCGTGGCGGCGCCGATGAAAGCTACGGTATAGAAGTAGCAAAGCTTGCAGGTATACCGTCTACCATCACCAACCGTGCAAAGCAAATTTTACAAAAAACCTTAGAAGAAGGCGTAACGGTTACCAAAACCGTTGTTGAAGACAACCTTCAAATACCCCTTACCTTCGGAACGGGCAGCGATATTATAGAAGAGCTTAAAACTATAGATGTAAACGTTTTAACCCCAATTGAAAGTATGAGCTTACTGTCCGAACTTTCCAAAAAAGCAAAAGAACTATAATTTAGCAAATAAGGAGTGAAACAAGTGGCAGACATCAGGCTTTTACCCAAAAATATAGCAGAGCAAATAGCGGCAGGCGAAGTTGTTGAACGCCCTGCATCTGTTATTAAAGAGCTTGTTGAAAACTCAATAGACGCCGGCGCCGATAAAATTACGGTTGAAATTCAGCGTGGCGGCATAGCCTTTATGCGTGTAACCGATAACGGATGCGGCATAAAGCACGACCAGGTTAAAACGGCCTTTTTACGTCATGCCACAAGTAAAATCCAAACTGAAAACGACCTTTACAGTATCGCAACACTTGGCTTTAGGGGCGAAGCGCTCGCTTCCATAAGCACGGTTGCAAAGGTCGAACTTCTTACCAAAACGGCCGAAAGCGAAAGCGGCAGCCGCTACGTTATAGAAGGCGGCAGCGAAGTGGTGTTTGAAGAAATCGGATGTCCAAAGGGCACAACCATAATAATCAGGGACCTTTTCTTCAACACTCCTGCCAGAATGAAGTTCCTTAAAAAAGATGCCTCGGAAGCCACCGCAGTTGCGGCCGTGCTCGATGCAATAGCTCTATCTCACCCCGAAATATCTATTCGTTTTATAAAAGACTCAAAATCGGCCCTCGTAACTTCGGGCGATGGTAAGCTTTCGTCGGCCGTTTATTCGGTGCTTGGCCGCGAATTTTCTTCGGGTCTTATTCCGGCCGACTCTACCACCACGGGTATCAGAGTTTCGGGTCTTATTTCAAAACCGGTATATTGCAGACCCACACGCAGTGCCCAGTACTTTTTCCTGAACGGACGTTTTATTCGTTCGGGCGTTATTTCAAAGGCGCTTGACCAAGCGTACAAAAATACCGTTATGGTGGGCAAATTTCCTGCCTGCGTTTTAAATATTGACATACCGCTCAGCAGGGTAGACGTGAACGTTCATCCTGCCAAAACCGAAGTCCGCTTTTCCGACGAAAGAGCGGTGTTCGAAGCGGTATATTACGCAGTTAAAAATGCGCTCCTCGCTGGGGACACCCGTCCGCAGTTTAACCTTGAAACCAAACCGCAAAAAAAAGAGACCGAGCCTTTTACCAGAATGAGCGTGGAAGAGTACAAAAAGCTTAACTCTTCAAAACCCGCTGCACCCACTGTAGCCGAGCAGGTTTACGGTATTGGTACGGCACAGTATCAGCCACCTAAAACAGCGGCTTTTAAAGACTTCGGTAAAACCCTTGTTTCTAATAAAACGGTTAACGTAAGTTTTAAAAGCGAGCCGGAAACGGTTAAGCCTTTAGTAACCGAGCCCGAAAAACCTGTGGCCTTTGTTAAAACCGAAGAGCCCGTACAAAAAGAAAAGCCCTACCAGCAAATTTTAGACTTGGTTTTAGATGACGAAACCAAATTCGAAAACGCCACCTTTATTGAAGAAAACGAAATTGAATTCAAATATATAGGCGAAGTTTTCAGAACCTATATTATTGTTCAAAAAAAGGGAAGCATCTGGTTTATAGATAAACACGCCGCCCACGAAAGACTTCTTTATAACAAGCTTAAAAGTGAAGGCGTTACCGAAGTTCAAACCCTTTTATCTCCCGTATCGGTTACACTTTCACGTGAAGAGCACAGAGCCGTGTTAGATAACCTTGAGCTTTTGCGCAAAAGCGGCTTCGAAGTAGAAGAATTCGGTACGGCTTCGGTGCTTGTGCGTGCCGTGCCGGCATCACTTGTTAAGACCGACGTAATGTTCTTAATGTGCGATATTGCTGCAAATTTAGTAAAGTTCGGCAAGGCCGAAACCGATATTTTAGATGACCTTTACCATAATATTGCCTGCCGTAGCGCCGTAAAGGGCGGAAATGCTCAGTCGGCGGCAGAGCTTGAAGAATTCGCAAGAAAAATTTTAAGCGATAATTCCATTATGTATTGCCCACACGGCCGTCCCGTTGCGTTCGAGCTTAAAAAGAGCGAGCTTGAACGTCAGTTCGGCAGAACAAAGTAGGCGGTGCGTATGGAAAAAATACCGATAATTGCAGTTGTTGGCCCCACCGCCTCGGGCAAAACGGGTCTTGCAATAGAGCTTGCTAAAAAACTGAATGCCGAAATAATTTCGTTCGATTCAATGCAAATATATAAGGGTATGCATATAGCATCGGCCGCACCCGACAGTCAAGAAATGCAGGGTGTGCCACACCACCTTATAGAGTTTTTAGAGCCGAACCAAAGCTTTTCGGTGGCCGATTTTGTTAAGATAGCCAACCAAAAGACAAAAGAAATTATTTCAAGGGGTAAAAGGGTTATTATTGCAGGCGGAACGGGCCTTTACGTAAACTCTTTCCTTAATAACATAAGCTTCAGCGAAGAAGAGCACAACCCCGAGCTCAGAAAAAAACTTAACGATGAATACGACATCGTCGGCGGCGAAGAAATGCTTAAAAAGCTTAGCAAGTTCGATTCCGTTACCGCCGCTATACTTCATCCCAACAACAAAAAAAGAATTGTAAGAGCCTTCGAAATTTATATTTCAACGGGTATTACAATGGCAAAACAAATAGAAAATTCTACCTTGAGTGAAACCCCGTACAACCCCTTTATAATAGGACTTACCTATGAAAACAGGGAAGAGCTTTACGAGCGCATTAATAAAAGGGTAGATATAATGCTTCAAAACGGGCTTTTGCAAGAAGCCGAGTCAATGTTTAAAAGCAATAACAGCTCCACCGCCGTTCAGGCAATAGGACATAAAGAGTTTTTCCCTTATTTTAAAGAAGAAATTACGTTGGAAGAAGCGGTGGAAAACCTTAAAAGAGAAACCAGACGTTATGCCAAAAGGCAGCTTACCTGGTTCCGCAGAGATGAACGTGTAAACTGGCTGTACCGCGACAAAGAAACTAATATAGCGGACGCCGCCATAAAAATACTTGAAAGGAATGGTTATTTTGGATAAACGCCGTAAACTGATAAGTTTTGCAATAATTGCCTCAATAATTGTGTTTTTTGCGTATCAGTATTATGTAAGTGTTTACGCTGCAATTAAAACCGAATCTGCAGAGCAATTCAAATATACCGAAGGCGTAGAAACCGTAGGCACCTTTATCCGAAGTGAAATGACCGTTACTTCAAACCATATCGGCACCGTGCATTTTGTTGTGTCGGGCGGTGAAAAGGTGGCAAAAGACGGAACTATTGCTTTAATTTATCAGAACGATTCTGCTTCGGCCGCCGCATCCCGTATAAAAGAAATAGATGAACAGCTTAGCGTTATTGCCGAAATTGAAGGCTATAACGATTCAACCGCCGTAGATGTCGATACAATTAACGACAGAATAACAAAGCACATAAATAAATTTGTTTATACTACCTTCGACGGCAGGTTTTCCGACGTCGGAAGCAGTGCTTCAGACCTGCTCACAATGATGACTCGTAAACAGGTTGCAACCGGCGAACAAAGCGACTTCAGTTCCCTTAAGCTTTCCCTTTCCGAAGAAAGAGAAAGGCTTACAAACAGTATGGGAACGGCCCAGGGAAGCATAGTTTCAGCAAAATCGGGCTACTTTGTGTCCGATGCCGACGGTTACGAAAACGTTTTAAATTCCGCAGAGTTAGATAAATACACCCCCGAGTTTTTAAATAGTTTAAAGGCCGAAAACGTTGAAAGCAACGTAATAGGCAAAATAGTGTACGATTACGAGTGGTATATTGCCGCCCCCGTAACCATAAGCGACTCAATGTTTTATAAGGTTGGCCAAGCGGTTACCGTTAAAACCGATACCACAGCTTCGCCCAGAATTTCGGCTACCATAGAAAAAATCAATTTGTCCCAAAAGGGCAACGACGCAACCTTAATATTAAAGGTAAGCGAAATGAACAGCGAGCTTGCCACAATGCGAAGCGGCAACATCACAATAATAAAAGATGAATACGAAGGCATAAAGGTTAAAAGCTCGGCCATTCGTGTAGTAGATTCGGTAACGGGCGTTTACGTTGTTTCGGGTATGGAAGCAAAGTTCGTGGCAATAGATATTGTTTATTCCACCGAAGAATATACAATTTGCTCTCTTAACACGTCCGATTCATCAAAGCTAAGGCTTTACGACAAAATTATTGTGAAAGGTAAAAATCTTTATGACGGAAAAATTATTTACTAATTTCGATGAAAATTATAAAGTAATCGAAGAAAACATAAAGAAGGCCGCCGAAAAATCGGGCAGATGCCGTGAAGATATAATTCTGTTGGCGGCAACAAAAACCGTCTCGCCCCAGCTTATAAACCACGCAATTACTTCGGGAATAAAATACATCGGCGAAAACAGAGTGCAGGAGTTTCTTTCAAAGGAAGCCGAATTACTGCCCGATGCACACAGGCATTTTATAGGCCATCTGCAGTCCAATAAGGCTAAAGATATTGTGGGCAGGGTTGAAATGATACAGTCGGTACATTCGGTAAAGCTTGCAAACCTGATTGGTAAGTTATCAACCGAAAAGGGAATAGTAACCGATATTTTGCTTGAAGTAAACATTGGAAAAGAGCAAAACAAAAGCGGCTTTTTAAAGGAAGAACTTGTCGGAGCAATAGAGCAAATTTCAAAAATAGAAGGTATAAAGCTTCGTGGGCTTATGGCAATTCCGCCGGTTAGCGAAAAATCGGGCGATTCAATACCGTTTTTTGAAGAAATGTACAAACTGTTTATTGACAACAGCTATAAAAAAATAGATAATGTTAGTATGGACTATCTGTCTATGGGAATGTCGTCCGCGTCATCCAGAGGCTTTTCTGAAGTTCACGGACCTGCGGCAGCTGGATGCCCGGGACACCGGGATGACAGCGGAGCAGTATGAATGGTTTCGGCGGGAACTGCCGAACTGCACCGTTCTTTGGGACATTCC
>JAFOCW010000016.1 GCA_017381035.1 Clostridia bacterium
GAAGAAGGTCTCCGCTTCGCTATTCGTGAAGGTGGACGTACTGTTGGTTCGGGCGTTGTTACCGCTATCAACGAATAATTCATAATTTGAATTAAATTAAAGGATGTATCGAAAGATACATCCTTTTTCTTTGTCATAATTTTAACAATCGGCTATTGACTTTTTGAAATTTCGTAATATAATATTGTTAATAGGCTTTAGTTAGCTAAACTCTTTGGAGGTACGTTATGTATAATATTAAAACTTACAACAAAATCTCTTCTGTTGCTACAAATGAATTCGACGCAACAAAATATACTATCGGCGACGAAGTAGAAGCTCCTGTTGGTGCTATTGTTCGTTCTGCTGCTCTTCATGACGTAGAGTTCGACAAATCTCTTCTTGCTATTGCACGTGCCGGCGCGGGTGTTAACAACATTCCTTGCGACCGTTGTGCAGAAGAAGGTATCGTTGTATTCAACACACCCGGTGCTAATGCTAACGCTGTTAAAGAGCTTGTTATTGCAGGCCTTATGCTTTCTTCACGTAAAATTGCTGCCGCTATCGACTGGGCTAAAACTCTTAAGGGCAACGGAGACCAGGTAGGCAAAATGGTTGAAAAGGGCAAGGGTAACTTTGTCGGCCCCGAAATTATGGGCAAAACCCTTGGTGTAGTAGGCCTTGGCGCTATCGGTGTTCTTGTTGCCAACGCTGCAGAAAAGCTTGGTATGAAGGTTTACGGTTACGACCCGTATCTTTCCATCAAAAACGCTTGGAGCTTATCAAGTACCGTTAAATACTGCGACGATTTAGCTGAAATTTACGCTAACTGCGATTATATCTCCCTTCACATTCCTTGCACTAAGGACACAAAGGGTTCTGTAAATAAAGATGCTTTCGCACAAATGAAGGACGGCGTTCGTATTCTTAACTTCGCACGTGGCGAACTCGTTAATTCCGACGATATGATTGAAGCTTTAGGCACAGGTAAGGTTGCCTCTTACGTTGTAGACTTCCCAAGCGATGAAATGATTGGCGTAGAAAATGTTACTGCCATTCCTCACCTTGGCGCATCTACACCCGAATCTGAAGACAACTGCGCTTATATGGCCGCTCACGAGCTTATCGATTACATTGAAAACGGTAATATTGTAAACTCTGTTAATATGCCTGCTGTTTCTATGGCAAGAAACGGCGACGCACGTGTTTGCGTTATTCATAAAAACGTTCCCGGTATCATTTCTGCAATCACCACAGCACTTGCAGAACAGAACATCAACGTTCACAATATGCAGAACGCTTCTAAGGGCGACTACGCTTACACACTTCTAGACGTTGAAACAGTTTTCGACGGCCTTGAAGATAAGTTAATGGCTGTCGACAACATTATTCGTGTTCGTGTTATTAAATAATTATTGACAAAGTTTAATAAAGTGGTATATAATTACCACACAAAAGCGTTGATAGGGACAGTTGTGTTTGTCCAATTTTCAGAGAGTTGCCGTTTGGTGCAAGGCAATATGAAGAAAACACAAAAATCACCCTTGAGCCGAAAGCTGAAAACAGTAAGCAATCCGTAATACCTGCGTTAAAGGCAAAGCGTATAATAAAGTACGCGTAAAGTGGCTGACCTCAGCAATTAGAGTGGTACCACGGAGATTTAATTTCTTCGCCTCTATGTTTATACATAGGGGCGTATTTTTTTGGAGGATTTTATGGTTACTCTTGACAAAATCTATCATGCGGCACACGTGCTTAAAAGCGTTGTAAGACATACCGACCTTGTTAAAGCGCCCGCAATTAATCCCGACGTTGACATCTGGCTTAAGCCAGAAAACCTGCAGGTAACGGGCTCCTTCAAGGTGCGTGGCTCGGGCTACATGATTTCGCAGTTAACAGATGAAGAAAAAGCCAAGGGCGTTATTGCTTGCTCGGCGGGAAATCACGCTCAGGGTGTTGCGCTTGCCGCAACAAAATACGGCATCAAATCGGTAATCTGTTTACCCGACGGCGCCCCCATTTCAAAGGTTGAAGCAACCAAAGGCTATGGCGCCGAAGTGGTTATGGTAGAAGGCGTTTACGATGATGCCTATGCCGAAGCACTGCGCCTTCGTGATGAAAAGGGCTATACCTTTATTCATCCCTTTGATGCCGAAAACGTAATCGCAGGCCAAGGCACAATAGGACTTGAAATTATGAACGAAATGCCCGATGTCGATGCAATTATTGTACCAATTGGTGGCGGCGGACTTATTTCGGGTGTTGCCCTTGCCGCAAAGAAGCTTAACCCCAATGTTAAGGTTTACGGTGTTCAGGCTGCAGGCGCACCAAGTATGTATAATTCGGTTAAAGACGGAAGAATCGAACGTCTTGACAGTGTTTCTACCATTGCCGACGGTATTGCCGTTAAGGAACCGGGCGAAAATACCTTTAATTACGTTAACGAATTTGTGGACGAAATTGTAACTGTAACCGAAGATGAAATTGCAACCGCAATTTTAACTCTTATTGAACAGCATAAAATGATAGCCGAAGGCGCAGGTGCAGTATCTGTTGCCGCCGCAATGTTCGACAAGGTTAATATTAAGGGTAAAAAAGTTGTCTGCGTTGTGTCGGGTGGTAATATAGACGTTACCATCTTAAGCCGTGTAATTAAGCGTGGTCTTTCACGTTCGGGCAGAAACTGCTCACTTCTTGTTGAACTTGTTGATAAACCCGGTCAGCTCAAGGGTGTTTCTAACATTATTGCCGATAAGGGCGGTAACGTAATTTCGGTTCACCACGAAAGAGCAGGGGAAGGCTCCGATATTAACGGTTGCTTCCTAAGAATAGTGCTTGAAACCAGAAACTTTGCACATATTAAAGAAATTACCGATGCCTTAACCAACGCAGGCTACAAATTAGTGTAGGGCGCGACATTCTTGACGCGCCGTATGTCAAAAGGAGATTTATTATGAGTGAAATTATATATACAAATAATGCCCCCGAAGCAATAGGACCTTATTCCCAGGCAGTAAAGGTAGGAAATTTAGTTTTTACTTCGGGTCAAATTGCAATTAATCCCGCTACCGGCAACGTTGAAGCCAATACTATTGAGGCTCAAACCGAGCAGGTTTGCAAGAATTTAACCGAAGTTCTAAAAGCTGCGGGCACCGATATAACTAAGGCGGTAAAAACCGTGTGCTTCCTTAGTGATATGGACAATTTTGCAAAATTTAACGAAATTTACGGTAAATATTTTACGGGTAAACCGGCACGTTCTTGTGTTGCCGTAAAAACTCTTCCCAAAAACGTTCTTGTAGAAGTAGACGTAATAGCAGAACTGTAAAACAATAAAAAAGAAGTATGCGTTTGCATACTTCTTTTTTGCTTACTATAATAAATCTGCAATATCTAAAACTAATTTTTCGGTCTTTTCCCAACCAAGACAAGGGTCGGTAATGGATTTACCGTAAATGCCTTCGCCAATTTTTTGTGCGCCGTCTTCAATGTAGCTTTCAATCATAAGGCCTTTAACCATACCGTTAATGTCCTTGCTATGACGCATGCTGTGTAAAATTTCTTTTGCAATACGTGTTTGTTCAAGGTATTGCTTGTTGGAGTTAGAGTGGTTAGTGTCCACAATAACAGCCATATTTTTAAGCTTTTTTGCGCTGTATAAATCGTAAAGTCTTATAAGGTCTTCGTAGTGATAGTTAGGAATTGCCTGACCGTGCTTGTTAACACTGCCGCGAAGAATTGCGTGGGAAAGTTCGTTGCCGCTGGAAGAAACGTCCCAACCTCTGTAAATAAAGTCGTGTGCGTGCTGTGCCGCAGTAATAGAGTTGAGCATAACGGTATAGTCGCCGCTTGTGGGGTTTTTCATACCAACGGGAATGTTCATTCCGCTAGCAACAAGACGGTGTTGTTGGTTTTCAACCGAACGGGCGCCAATTGCAACGTAACCAAGCAAATCGTCTAAATAACGGTAGTTTTCAGGGTAAAGCATTTCATCGGCGCAAGAAAAGCCGGTTTCTGCAATTGCCCTGGTGTGAAGGTTACGAATTGCCAAAACACCTTTTATTGGGTCGGGCTTTTGATTGGGGTCGGGTTGGTGAAGCATACCTTTGTAGCCTTCGCCGGTTGTGCGGGGCTTGTTAGTGTAAATTCTGGGTATAATAAGCACCTTGTCGGCAACCTTGTCTTGTAAAACCTTAAGTCTGTGAATATAGTCCATAACAGCTTCTTCGTTGTCGGCTGAACAGGGGCCTATAACTAAAATAAACTTGTTGGATTCACCTAAAAAGACCTGCTTAATTTCAACATCTCTTTTGTTTTTCTTTTCTACAATTTCACTACTTAATGGGTACTGCTCTTTAATATCTTTCGGGTAGGGCAGTCTTGCTCTGAAATCCATAGACATAACTTAAAAACTCCGTGGTAAAAATATTTTCGCTAATTATAGCACATTATTTTGTTGTTTTCAAGGTGTGTTTTTGTTGATAAAAACAAGGTTATTTTTCTTGACCTTTTGTGTCAAAAATGATAAAATATAAAATGTATTGTGGCGTAGAGTTTCTATGCTGATTTCGGGCTTTTGCAACTGACGGATTAGTGGGTTACCACATGGAAGCAAAAGCACCGCATAATGTCGACCGTCTGGGCAGTTCAACCTTGTGTTTAGGGGTCGAACTGCCTTAATCTGTTTAGGAGGAATATTAATGAAAAAAGTTGGAATAATTATGGGAAGCGACAGTGACCTTCCGGTAGTAGAAAAAGCCATTAACGTTTTAAAAGATTTTTCTATTCCCTTTGAAGTTCACATCTATTCTGCTCACAGAACGCCCGAGCAGGCAAGAGCCTTCGCCGTGTCGGCCCGTGAAAACGGTTTCGGCGTAATGATTTGTGCCGCAGGTATGGCCGCTCATTTAGCAGGCGCTATTGCCGCAAACACCACAGTTCCCGTAATCGGTATTCCAATAAAATCTTCGCTCGATGGGCTCGACGCACTTTTATCTACAGTTCAAATGCCATCCGGCATTCCCGTTGCCACCGTTGCAATTAACGGTGCAGCAAACGCCGCTTTCCTTGCGGCAGAAATAATCAGCCTTAGCGACGACGAGTTAGCAGCAAAGCTCGACTCCAG
Organism: Clostridia bacterium; assembly: GCA_017381035.1. Classification (GTDB taxonomy): domain Bacteria; phylum Bacillota; class Clostridia; order Oscillospirales; family Acutalibacteraceae; genus SFWF01. The sequence continues at coordinate 5,105 of JAFOCW010000016.1, forward strand.
ACGCAAGGCCGACGCCGACGCAGTTTTGGCGAAAGATGCTAAGGTAGCCGAACAGTACAATTAATAGTTTTTAACCAGCGTTTTTTCAGGAGGTATTTATGGGTGGCTTTTTCGGAGCGGTTTTAAAAAACGACGCAATTTCAGACGTCTTTTTCGGCACCGACTATCATTCTCATTTAGGCACACGAAGGGCAGGTATCGCTGCATACGATGCAGAACTTGGTATGCAACGCAAAATTCATAACATTCAGAATTCACCCTTCAGAACAAAGTTCGAACACGTTTACAACGACACTAAGGGCAACGCCGCCATTGGCTGCATAAGCGATTACGACCCGCAGCCCTTACTTGTCCGTTCAAGGCACGGCATGTGCGCTATCTGCTTTGTTGGCGCAATCAACAACGCCGAAGAGCTCATTAACCGTTATCTTATAAACAATAGCGGTCAGTTTTTACCCATGAACGGCGGCGGAATAAATAATACAGAGCTTGTAGCCGCCCTTATTAACCAAAAAGAACACTTTATCGAAGGTATTCGTTTTGCACAAGAGCAAATCGATGGCTCTGCATCAATTGTAATTCTTACCGAAAAGGGTAAAATCATTGCCGCAAGAGATAAACTCGGAAGGTTGCCTGTGTTAATAGGTAAAAGGGAAGACGGCTTTTGTGTTTCGTTCGAGTCTTTTGCATATCAAAAACTCGGCTTTGAAGATTACAAAGAACTCGGCCCTGCCGAAATAGTTAAACTTACCGCTGATGATTGTACAGTTGTAAGTGAAGCTAAGAAGGAAATGAAAATTTGTTCATTCCTTTGGGCATATTACGGCTACCCAACTTCTTCCTACGAAGGAGTAAACGTTGAAGTAATGCGTATGAAAAACGGCGAAATCTTGGCTGAGCAAGACCAAAAAAACGGTATCGCACAAGATATAGATTCGGTTGCCGGCGTGCCCGATTCAGGGGTTCCCCATGCAATAGGATATGCCAACAAATCTAAAGCACCGTATGCCAGACCCTTTATTAAATACACACCAACCTGGTCCCGCAGCTTCACCCCAACAAAACAAACCGAACGCTCCAAGGTTGCTAAAATGAAGCAGGTCCCCGTACCCGATTTAATAAAAGACAAAAAACTCCTCTTCGTTGACGATTCAATCGTTCGTGGCACCCAACTTAAAGAAACGGTAGATTTTCTTTATCACAATGGTGCAAAAGAAGTTCATATACGCTCGGCTTGTCCTCCAATTATGTTTAACTGTAAATATCTTAATTTTACCCAGTCAAACAGCGATATGGATTTAATAGCACGCAGAACAATTTTTGAACTTGAAGGCGAAGAAGGCGTAAAGCATATTGATGAATATGCCGATGCCAATACCGAGCGTGGTAAAAAACTGCGCGATACCATTTGTGAAAAAATGAATTTCACTTCGCTCCAATATCAGTCGCTCGAAGGAATAATAAAAGCAATAGGTCTTCCGCAGTGTAAACTGTGTACGTATTGCTGGAACGGAAAGGAATAAAAAGTTCGGAATAAATTGCCCATAGCACTCGTCTTCGACAGCAGCGGTATCGACATACAGCATACTGTCTGCAGACGGCACTACGAACAATTTATTCTCAAACTTTGAGCCTTACTAATTAGTCGAAAGGAATAATAATTATGCATAACAAATCTATGTCTGAAAGCTACGCCAAAGCAGGCGTCGATATTACCGCAGGCTACAAGTCTGTTGAACTTATGAAAAAACACATTGCTCGCACCAAAAATGAAGGTTGCCTCGACGATGTAGGAGGCTTTGGCGGATGCTTCGGCCTTGATCTTACAGGTATTGCAGAACCGGTACTTGTTGCAGGCACCGACGGTTGCGGCACCAAGGTTAAGCTCGCACAACTTCTTGATAAACACGATACTATCGGCATCGATGCAGTTGCTATGTGCGTTAACGATATTATCTGCTGCGGCGCTAAACCCCTTTTCTTCCTTGACTATATTGCTTGTGGTAAAAACTTCCCCGAAAAAATCGCTTCTATTGTAGGCGGTGTTGCAGAAGGCTGCGTACAAGCAGGCTGTGCACTTATCGGCGGCGAAACTGCAGAGCACCCCGGTCTTATGCCCGAAGATGATTACGACCTTGCAGGTTACTGCACAGGTATTGTAGATAAATCTAAAATTCTTGATAACAACAAGGTAGCCGAAGGCGACGTTATTATTGCCCTTGCATCTACCGGTGTTCACTCAAACGGTTTTTCACTTGTTCGTAAGGTGTTCGATATTGAATCTGCCGATTTAGGCGCTTACACCGACAAACTCGACGGCAAAACCCTTGGTGAAACACTTCTTACCCCCACCAAAATTTACGTTAAGTCAATGCTTGAATTAATGAAGGAAGTTGACGTTAAGGCCGTTTCCCACATTACCGGCGGCGGCTTCTATGAAAACATCCCCAGAAGCTTACCTAAAGGCTTTTCTGCAAAAATCAAGAAGGCAGACGTTAACGTTCTTCCCATATTTAAGCTTATTATGGAAGTTGGAAACATCCCCGAGCGCGATATGTTCAACACCTTCAATATGGGTGTTGGTATGAGCGTTGTTGTTTCTAAAAACGATGCCGAAAAAGCACTTGAAATTTTAAACGCAAACGGCGAAACTGCCTACCTGCTCGGCGAAATTGTCAAGTCCGACGAAGGAGTAATTCTCGAATAAGGAGAAAAGAAAATGTCAAGTAAAGCAAAAATTGCCGTTCTGGTTTCGGGCGGCGGCACAAATCTTCAGGCCCTAATCGACGCACAGCGTAGCGGCATCATTGCTTCGGGTGAAATTAAACTTGTAATTTCAAATAACGAAGGCGCCTATGCGTTAGAGCGTGCAAAAAAAGCGGGCATCAGTGCCATAGTTTGCAATAAAAAGGTGTTGGGCGACGAATTCGAGCCTACACTTATTGAAATTTTAGACAGTAATCATATCGATATAATTGTTCTTGCAGGCTTTATGTGCATTTTAAGCGAAAGGTTTACTTCTCATTTTGCTAACCGCATTATAAACGTACATCCTTCACTAATTCCCGCCTTTTGCGGCAAAGGCTTCTACGGCCTTCGTGTTCACGAAGCGGCGCTAAACTACGGTGTTAAGGTTACGGGCGCTACGGTGCATTTTGTAAACGAAATTCCCGACGGCGGAAAAATCATAATGCAAAAGGCTGTATACATAAAGGAAAACGATACCCCCGAAACCCTGCAAAGAAGGGTTATGGAAGAAGCCGAATGGAAAATACTTCCAATGTCGGTTGAAAAAGTGTCAAAAGAAATTATAAAATAAAGGTGAAAAGTTATGGCAATGTATGATTTAAAAACGTTACTCAGCGAAAACTCTTACCCCGGCAGGGGAATTGTAATAGGCAAATCGGCCGACGGAAAATCTGCAATGATAGCATATTTCATTATGGGCAGAAGCGTTAACAGCCGCAACCGTATTTTTGAACGTTTCGACGGCGGCATGAGAACCAAAGCTTTCGATGAATCTAAGCTTTCTGACCCGCATCTTATTATCTATAATCCTTACCTTACTACTAAGGGTGGCAATATTGATATCATCACAAACGGCGACCAGACCAACACTATCTACGATTACATAAATAAAAATGAACATCACTTCGGTTTTGAAGAGGCTTGCGACGTTCGTGAGTTCGAAGACGATGCACCTAACTTCACCCCAAGAATTTCGGGCATTCTTTATTACTGCTTCCCCCGAAATACCTTTGCTTACAAGATGTCTATTCTTAAAAGTGCAGACGGCAGAGGGGAATCTTGCAGAAGATATTACTTCAACTACAATGCCCCCGAAGACGGAGTTGGCCACTTTATTCATACCTACAAGTGCGACGGCAATCCCATTCCTTCCTTCTTCGGTGAGCCCGAAGAAGTAGCACTTCCCAACACCGCAAAAGAGCTTGCCGACATTTGTTGGGAAAACTTAAATGAAGACAATAAGGTATCGCTCTTTGTTCGTCAAATTCCGCTTGACGGCAGCGAGCCTACCGAAATCATTATTAATAAAAACGTATAATTAAGGGGAGTTTACTATGAAAGAATTTGAACTTAAATACGGTTGTAACCCCAACCAGAAACCTGCAAAAATCTTTATGGAAGGCGGGGAAGACCTTCCCATTGAAATATTAAACGGACGCCCCGGCTTTATCAATTTCCTCGATGCTTTCAACTCCTGGCAGCTTGTTAAAGAGCTTAAAGAAGCTTTAGGTATGCCTGCAGTTACTTCCTTTAAGCACGTAAGCCCCACTTCTGCGGCAATAGGCTTACCCCTTTCCGATAAACTTAAAAAGGCCTGCTTTGTAGATGATATTGAAGGTCTTGATGACTCACCGCTCGCTTGCGCTTATGCACGTGCTCGTGGAACCGACCGTATGTGCTCCTTTGGCGACTGGGTGGCCCTTTCCGACGTGTGCGACGTTACTACCGCCCTTATGATTAAGCGTGAAGTTTCCGACGGTGTTATTGCTCCCGGTTACGAA
>JAFOCW010000017.1 GCA_017381035.1 Clostridia bacterium
GCAGATAGCCGAGCGAAGACGCAAAGCCCGTAAGATAGCGGCGGTTTACGGGGGTTATTATTAAAGCCGCGGTTTTTTCGGTAATATAGCGCAAGGTCTTTTCCATTAAATAAACTCTCCGATAGCCTTTACTGCAAGGGTATAGCTGTTTTTGCCGAAGCCTGCAATAATTTCCTTGCAAACTTCGGTTATTACGGAAGTTCTACGGAATTCTTCACGGGCCTTAATGTCGGACATATGAACTTCAATAAAGGGTTTACTTACACAAGCAATAGCATCTCTTATGGCATAGCTATAGTGTGTGTATGCACCTGCGTTGATTATACATCCGTCGTAATCGGTAAGTACCGAATGAATTTTGGTTATAATTTCGCCTTCGCAGTTAGACTGAAAAAAGTCGCACTGAATACCAAGAGTTTCGGCATAAGCCTTAACTTCGGCATTTATGGTTTCAAGCGTTTCGCTTCCGTATATGCTTTTTTCACGAATGCCAAGCATATTAAGGTTGGGTCCGTTTATAACTAAGATTTTTTTCATTTCGCAATACTCCAATAATAGTCTTTCATTGCTTTGGCATCTTCGGCCTGGGTGCCTGCCGACTCGCAGATGATGGTGGGTGAACACTGCTTTTTATAAATGAGTTCACACACCGGCTCGAAATTGGGGCCGAAAACATTGTCTTCAAATGTTAAATGTCTAACTTCGCCGCCTGCCGAATATTCAATTTTTGAAAAATGGGAATGGAATTCACGAAGGCGTGAAATGCCAAGCTTATTTTCAATGGCGCCGAAAACACCTTCGAAATCCTGGTAGGTTTTAAGTATTCCCCTATCTCTTGCGTTAAGGTGTCCGAAGTCTATACACGGAACAAGCCTTTCGTCAAGGGTGCAAAGGGTAAGCACTTCGTCAAGGGTGCCAAGCTGATTAACCTTGCCCATTGTTTCGGGGCAAATTCTGACAGACGAAAGTCCTTCGCTGTCGAGCGCACTGATTGCCATTTTCATTGTATCTATAGCAAGGCTTAACGCTTCTTCACGGGAAATTTTACCGCAAGAGCCTGTGTGCACAACTATACGGTTTCCGCCCATTGCATTAACGGCACGGGCGCTTTGCAGAATATAGTCTACCGATTTGATTCTTTTTTCTTCTTCTACCGACGACATTGAAATATAATAGGGTGCGTGAAGCGAAAGTGCTATGCCTTTTTCTTTAGCAAGGTTTCCTAACTGCTTAGCCTTTTCCTGACCGATGTTTACACCACGTCCGCACTGATATTCAAAAGCATCGAGCCCCATTTTTTCAATATACTCGGGAACCTGAAGACTGTGCTTATAGCCCATGGCCGCAAAGCTTTCACTGTTCCCTGCAGGACCGAATTTAGCGCTCATTTTTCCACCTCTTTAACATTATTCGCTCGAAATAGCGTTTTATTTTGAAAAAGGTTTTGTCTTCGGGGGTTATGTCGGTTAAAAATACCGTTTTGACCCCTGCAAGACGTCCGCCTAAAACGTCGGTGAATATCTGGTCGCCGACCATTGCAATATTCTTTCTTTTAACCGACAATTTTTTTGCCGCCTTTATGTAGCCGAACGGAAGCGGTTTTGCGGCAAGACCTATAACATCAAGCGCAATACTGTCGGCAAAAACCTTTGCCCTTTTCTTTTTAGCGTTTGAAAGTATTAGCATAGAAATATCGTTTTCACGCATTTCCGAAAGCCATTCGGGCACACCGGGGCGAAGTGTTTTGTTGGCGTGGGCAACCGATAAAGTATTATCTACGTCCAAAAGTAAAGCTTCAATGTTGTTGTTTTTTAAAAACTCGGGCGTTATATCGGTTACCGTATTAAATATATACGTAGGTTTGAACATTTTGTTTTCCCCTTAAATTAAACATAAAAACAGAAAAAGCGGTTGCCCTGCAACCGCTTTTAGCTTTTGAGTAATATCGCTTAGCGGAACTTACGTTTACGTGCCGCTTCAGACTTCTTCTTGCGCTTTACAGAGGGCTTTTCGTAATGCTCTCTTTTGCGGACTTCTTGAATAACTCCGTCCTTTGCTGTCTGTCTTTTAAAACGTCTAAGCGCGTTATCAAGCGATTCATTCTCTTTTAATCTAACCTGACTCATCTAATTCCCTCCCTTTGCAATTATTGCAGAGGATAAAATCTACAAGCGGTATTATACTATCAAAAATTACACTTGTCAAGCATATTTTTATGTTATTAACCAAGCGTCGTAAATTTCAAACCACATATCAAGTTGAAGGAGCCAGGCGATAAGTTGCGGCCTTGACATAAGCTGACCGAACCAGGTTGTATTTTCGCCGTGTAAAAAGCTGTTAAGGCTTTTCTTATCAAGCATTTCGGCAAGTGCGCCGCCCGATTTTATGCGGCGAAGGAGCTCCTTCTTAACCGCTTTTTCATATTTTGGATTGTGGGTTTTGGGGTAGGGCGATTTTTTGCGGTAAAGAATTTTTTCGGGCAGATAGTCGGTCATAGCCTTACGAAGAAGCGCCTTTTCAACCCCGTTTTCGAACTTAATGCTCCAAGGAACGTTATACACAAATTCAAGTATTCTGTGGTCGGAAAAGGGAACCCTTACTTCAAGGCCAGAATACATACTCATTCGGTCTTTTCTTTCGAGCAGTGAAGTCATAAACCAATTTACCGAAAGCCATGTGGCCTGCCTTGCCGTTTTCATATCGGGCGTTTCTTCGCCCGTTAAAGGACATTCGTTAAGGCTTGCTTTATAAAGCGCCGATGCATAAGAATAGCCATCTTTTATTCTTACAATATCGTCTTTGAACAGATTTGCACGGGCAAGCGGACTGTGAATCCAGGGAAAGAAATCGCTATACAGCATTTCTTCCTTATAAAACCACGGGTAGCCGCCGAAAATTTCGTCGGCACATTCGCCCGACAGCACTACCGTATGATTTTCTTTTATTTTTGAGCAAAAGTACAAAAGCGAAGAATCAATATCGGCTTGGCCGGGTATATCACGCGCCTTTACGGCATCGAAAAGCCGGGCGCTTACTTCTTTTGTAGGGGCTGTAAGTACCGTATGGTTTGTGCCGAGCTTTTGCGCTGTCCACAAGGCAAAATCGTCGTCGCCTTGCGGCTGAAACAGCGAGCTTTTAAAATTCTTTTTATTGCCTTCATATTCAAATGAATAGGTTGAAAGCACCTTACCTTGACTGCGGTAATTTTTTGACGAAATTGCCGAAACCACCGAAGAATCGAGCCCACCCGACAGCAGTACCGCCAAGGGAACGTCGCTTACAAGCTGACGGTTTACGGCATCGAGCAGAAGCTCTTTTGTATGAAGGGCGGCGTCAAGCGAAGATATTTCTGTGTCTTCAGGCTTAAGGCTCCAATACCTGTAAAGCCTTAGTCCTTTTTTTGAAAAACTGCCGCAAAAGGCAGGCTTTATTTCGGAAATATCTTTAAAAACTCCGCTTCCGTTTACGGTGCAGGGCGAAAGGAAAAGCAGTTGCCACAACCCTTCCCTATCTATTTGCGGCTTTATTTTGGGATGCTTTAAAATGGCCTTAATTTCGGACGCAATAAGCAGTGATGAGCCGACCTTTGCATAGAAGAAGGGCTTTACGCCGAAACGGTCCCTTGCCATAAACACCTTGTTTTCTTTTTCGTCAATAACGGCGAAGGCAAAAATTCCGTTAAGGTGTTTCGGACATTCTTCACCGTAGACAATATAGCTATAAAGCACAACCTCGGTGTCGCAGTTTGTGGAAAATGTTATACCTTCTTTTTCAAGGTCGGCGCGAAGCTCACGAAAGTTGTAAATTTCACCGTTATATATAATAGTGTAAGTATTGCCGTCGAAGGTTCTGGTCATTGGTTGTTTGCCCTTTTCGACGTCCATAACGGCAAGTCGGTTATGGGCAAAGGCGGCAAATTGGCAACTTAAAAAGCCGTTATCGTCAGGACCACGGCTTTTCATTGTGCTGTTCATATTTTCAAGTATTTGTGTATTAAGGTTTCCTTTAGTTTCAAAATCAATAATTCCGCATATTGAACACATATAAAGCCTCCGTAGTTTTATCTACAATATTATATGTGTAAGTCAGCTTAAAAATTATTGTTTTAAGTTTTTAAGTGTTATTTCGAAACCCTTTTTTTCGTTTTCGAAGGCATCGGTACTAAGCTTTTTGCCCGCAAGCTTTTCGGCTATATATTTAAGGAAGTGGGGGTTTTTAACAAGCACGGGGCCGGTTAAATGGGTGCCGAAGAAATTGCCCGAAACTATACCTTCGCCGCCGTCTTGCTTATTATTGGCAAGCCCTTTGGTTACAGAAAACAAGGGAGTTTCTATTCCATTTATTTCGGAACACTTATTAATAAAACCCACAAGCTCGGTTTCAAGTTCGCCGAAGGTGAAAATTGCATCGGCAGTGGTACGGGTTTTGTTTTGCTCTATTGTCGCGAAATCAAAAATACCAAGACCTTCAAAATCGCCCAAAAAGCTGTTTATGCTTTTGCCCAGCATTTCAAACGAATTGCCTGTAAACAGAGCCATTTTACCGCTTTCTATATACTCTTTAAGTTCTTCCTTATACTCCGTTAAATGTTCGAGGGCAAGCTTTTGGTTTTGCTCTGTGCCCGAGCCTACATATATAAAATCGTAATCATTTAAAGACAGCTCGTAACCAAGGCTTTGCTTATGGACGGTGTATTCAAGTCCGTTAGTTTCAAGTATGCGGCACAGGGCAGAAAGGTTGGCGTAGTCGCCGTAAAGATTCATTAAATCGTGATATAAATGAAGAATTTTCATTAGTTTTCAACCTCTACCCTTTCTAAAAACTTACCTTTATCGGAAAAGCAGGTTATAACGTATATTTTTTCGCCGTCTTCGGTGTTTAGTAAGTCTACCGCCTTTTCTATGCTTTCGGTAACCGTAATTTTATCTTGGAAAATATTGGTATAACTAAACCTTGCGGCAAGGTCATAAGCGTATGCGCCTGCAAGAATAATTCTTTTAACGTTATTGGTACTAAGCAGGTGGAAATCAATATCATAAAGCCAGGAAACGTCGCTTGTAAAGTACTTGCGGCTGATAGCATCTACAATTATAACTACATCGGAGCCTTCTTTATCGTCGGCGGCAAGTTTTAAGGACATATCGTAAGATATGCTGTTTTCGTGCTTTGAAGTTAAAAGCACACCCTGCCTGGAGCCGAGCTTAAAGGTGGTAACACGGCCGTTTTTAAGCACGTAATTATTGATGGCCGCCGCTATGCTTTCGCCTTCCAGTCCAAGCAGAGAGCAGGCGGTATAGGCGGCTAAAATATTATAGATGTTGTAAAGAGATTTAAGCGCTAAGTCTATTCTGTTTGTGCCGTCTATTATAATGTAGCCTTCTTCTAAATCGGCCTTGGTAACAGAATACTGCGCTTGTTTTCTTGTGTAGCCGCAGGCTTCGCAATTAAAGTGGCCTATGTGGTTGTAGTGATAGGTGGAATAATCCATTGGGGCGTGGCAAACGGGGCAATAGACCATATCGTTATAAACCGAAGTAAAGGTTTCTGTGTCGCTTGACAGCTTGTCTGCGCCGAAATAGATGGTATCTTCCCTGTCTTTGCCGAAAAGTGATACAAGCGGGTCGTCGGCGTTAAGCACAAGGCGGCAATTATTGTTTACCGATGCCGCTATGGCATCATAAACCCACATAGGATGTCCGTTACGGGTAAGCTGGTCGCGGTAAAGGTTAGTTATTACGTAATAGGTTGGGGTTATATATTTGAAGGTATATTTTGCATAGCGTTCATCGCTTTCAATAAGCAGAACGTCCCCTTTTACCCTGCCGCCAAGAGTGGCATTTGCAAGTATAAAGGTAGTAACCCCTTCAATTTGGTTGGAGCCTTCGGCATTGTAGATAACCTTCTTGCCGCCCGAGCGCAGAATGTGGGCTATCATTTCGGTAGTTGACGTTTTGCCGTTACTGCCCGTTACCGCAACAATATTTTGCGGCAGTTTTACACGGGACAGAATATCGGGGCAAACCTTAAGCGCGAATTTACCCGGAAGACTGCTTCCCTTTCCAACTGCTTTTCCTATTATTCTAAGGGCTTTACAAATAATAATTGCAAGTATTTTTCTCATAATAATTTCCTTATTTTAAATCTATTATGTATTTAACCTCGCAGGCATAATGCGAGGTGTTTCCGATAGTTTGGTGTATTCTGCGAAAACCGTTCTTTTCGTAAAATCTTTGGGCAGGCAACATATTATCGAGCGTTTCAAGGTAGCACTGTCTGTAATAATCTTTAGCATAGCTGAGTGCCGTTTTCAAAAGCTCGGCCGCCGCACCTGTGCCACGGGCTTCGGGCTTCATATACATTTTTTGAAGCTCGCAAATATCGCCGTCAAGCTCGCCTATTCCCGTGCCGCCAAGAAGGCATCCGTTTTGGTCTTCGGCCACCCAGTAGCAGTTGCCCGGAGTATTATAAATTTCGGAAAAACGGCATAAATCGGGGTCGGCCCAAGCCGTGCCTTCGTGGTTACCGCCATATTCTATAAGGCAATTTCTGATAATGGTTTCAATTTCTTTGTTATCTTTTGCCACTATAGTTCTTATTTTATAGTCCATATTATTCTCCGTTTATTTTTCGCACTAAAAGTGCGACAGTTTCCACGTGGTTTGTATGGGGGAACATATCTACGGGTTGTATTCTTTTAACTTTATACCTGTTTTTTATAAAATAGTTTAAATCACGTGCAAGGGTTTCGGGGTTGCAGGAAACGTATACAACTTTTTTGGGGCCAAGGGTTACTACCGATGACATAAAGCGTTCATCGCTGCCGGCACGGGGCGGATCCATAATAACCACGTCGGCCGTTTGCCCTGCCTTTGCCATTTCTACCATAAAATCGCTGGCATCTGCGGTATAGAACTCGATATTTTTAATATCGTTTCGCTTTGCATTGAACTTCGCATCACGCACGGCATCGGCATTAAGCTCGACACCTATTACCTTTTTGGCGCCGCCGGAAGCAAGTATGCCTATTGTACCCGTTCCGCAGTATGCGTCTATTACCGTTTCGTTGCCACTAAGCTCCATATACTCTATGGCTTTGCCGTAAAGCACGGTGGTCATTACGGGGTTTACCTGGTAAAAGGAACGGGGTGAAATGCGGAAGACATAATTAAAAATTGTATCTTCAATATAGCCGTCGCCGTAAAGGGTTATATTTCTGTCGCCTAAAACAAGGCTTGTGAATTTGTTATTTATATTTTGTACGACTGTAGTAATTTCGGGGTGGCGTTCTATTAACGCATTAATAAAGGAACGGCTTTTGGGGAAAAGGGACGAGCCGGTTACAAGCACAACCATAATTTGCCCCGTATAATAGCCCTTACGAATTAAAACGTGGCGCAAAAATCCGGTCATTTGATTTTCGTCGAAAGGCTTTAATTTAAAGGACTTTAAAAGCTTTCTTATGGTTACTATAATTTCGTCTGCGGTGGAGTCTTCAATAAGGCAGGTGTCAATTGGCACAATTTTATGGGTTGAAGACTGATAAATGCCCGAAATTATGCCCGTTTTATTTTTGGAAAAGGCCGCCTGCACCTTACATCTGTAATGGGTGGGGTTTTCCATTCCAATAATTTCTTTTACTCTGCCGAACTTGCCAAGCAGTTTAATGCATTTTATTTGTTTGAATTTAAGCTGTTCTTCATAGGTCATATTCTGCAAATGGCAGCCGCCGCACTTTTTGTAATGTGGGCAACCGTTTCCCTTGCCTATGCGAGCAGGTTTGTTGTTTGCAACCGTATTATTCTTTTGCATAATTACCTCTTTTTTTATGCATTTAAGTTTTCTTTAGCCGTTGTTATAGATGAGATGAGCAATTTCCTAATCTTGCTGCATTTGGAATACAATTCTTCGTATTCATTCGCAGTTATAATATATGTAGCTTTAAACAAACCAAGCCAATAATCTGTTTCATAGCACTCCTTAAGCGCAATCTGAAATTTATTAATAAAATCAGCCTTGCTAGAAGCATAATTGGCTTCGTGAATATTCGCACCGATACTTGTTCCACTTCTAAGCATTTGATTCAATAGAATATTGCTTTTTCTGTTTTCTTTAATATCTGTGCAAAGATTAACCATATCTACAGCAAATTGTTTTGACAAATCTATCAATATATTTTCTTTCATAAAATTTCCAAATTTAAATGATTTGACGGCTATGCCGTCATGAATTGATGCTTCGCATCATGATTTCTCGCTTTGCTCCATGAATTGAATTGCCTTAAGTTTATGCCCCGCAGGGCAATTCATGGCGAAGCCAATTTATGAGCGCAAGCTCAATTAATGCCAACGGCAATTCATTGTCGCACTAAAAGTGCTACCGTTTCAACGTGAGAAGTTCGAGGAAATAAGTCGAAAGGAGTATATTCTTCTAAGCGGTAGCCAAGGCCGCCAAGTATATTAACATCTCTTGCCAATGTTGCAGGGTCGCAGGAAACGTACACAAGCTTTTTGGGCGCAAAGTCGTTCGCTATTGTATGAAGCAGTTCTTCGGAACAGCCTTTTCTTGGTGGGTCTACAACAACAACGTCGGGAGTGATTCTTTCTTTTGCCAGGTTTTTGGCGGCTTCGGCCGCATCGGCACAAATGAATTTTGCGTTGGTTATGTTATTATTTTCGGCGTTAAAGCGTGCATCTTCCACCGCTTCGGGTATAATTTCTGCACCGATTATGCTTTTTGCCTTGCCTGCCATTGAAAGACCAATGGTGCCTGCACCGCAATAAAGGTCGAGCACCGTTTTGCCTTCGGGCTTTGCGTACTCGGCCGCTTTTTTATAAAGAAGCTCGGCCATATCTCTGTTAACCTGGTAGAAGGAAAGCGGGTTAAGCCTTACCTTTACACCTGCAAGCACATCGTAAATATAGCCGTCGCCGTAAAGGTTTACGCATTTTTCGGCCAAGATAACGTTGGTGCGGTTTTTATTTATGTTAAGCACAACGGTTTTAAGCGCATCGCCAAGTTCTTCCTTTAAGTCTTCAACAAGGCGCTTTGCGGCATTTACCTTATCGCCGTTTATAACAAGGCACACCATTATTTCGCCCGTGCTTTCGGCCTTGCGAATGTAAAGATGGCGGACAAGGCCTTTGCCCGTTTCTTCGTTATAAGGTGAATTACCCGAAGTATGCATCCAAAAGGTGAAAATTTCGCATATACGGGCAAATTCCTTGGGCTGAAGCAGGCAGTTATCGCATTTAATTATTCTATGGGAATGGTTTGCATAAAAACCTACCGAGCCGTCTTCTGCTACGGGGTATTGCGCTTTATTGCGATAGCCGTAAGCCCTGCCGTTTGAAACGATGGGCATTGCATTAAGGTCGGTTTTACCTATGCGTTTTATGGCATCTTCAACCGATTTTTGTTTAATATTTAACTCTTCTTCATAAGAAATATGGCGGTAAACACAGCCGCCGCATTTAGAAAAGACGTTACAGTCGACAGCAGTTCTTGTGGCCGACGGGGTAATTATTTCTTCAATTTTACCAAAGGCACAGTTGCTTTTTACCTTTAAAATTTTAACCTTAAGACTGTCCCCTATAGCAGAAAGGGGAACAAACACAGCAAGGCCCTCGTATCTGCCGATACCCGAGCCGAGCGAAGACATTGCGTCAATATTAAGATTTATAACGTCATTCTTTTTCATAACAGTTCCTAATAATTATATTGTTGGTAATTAAAACGGTCTAAATTTTGGTTGTAGTTTACAAGTGCAAACCTTGAATGTACGGCATAGGCCGTAAAAAAGACGGGTGCAGTATAGAAAAGCGGTACTGCAAATAAGGAAAGCAGTATCATACCAAAAAAGGAAAAACCAAGGGCTACGAAGGAAGATACCGAACGGCGTGAAACCATTACCGAAATGTGAATTGCTTCGAGCAAAAGCATATCGTCATCCATTACGAAAATAGCCGGGAACAGATAATATCTTGAAATTACTACAAGTGCTGATACTATGCCCACAACCCGTAAAAACGACTGTACGAGTGCAAGGCCTGCAACCCATAAGGGTACTTCAGTACCAAGAAACTTATAAATCCACGAATTAGATATAACGGTTACTATAAGATAAGGCAAAAGGCAGGTGAAAAAGGCTGTAAAGCACTTAAACATTAAAAACAAAATGCATTTCATTGCCCTTTTATAAAGGAAAAAGCTTGAAAAATAGTGAAAAACTTCAGACGGGGTATCGAAGCAGTCGCCCGAAGCACGCCAGAACCAACGCACTGCGCCAAGGAAACAGGGTGCAAAAAGCAACACCGTTAAAACGGCAAAAATTATGCCTGCGAGCCACTGCTGACGGGTTAAAAGCATGGAAAACGCACCGGCAACAAATGCTGCCAGCAGATATACTAAATATGGAATTATTCCTACAATACCCGAAGGTATGCGGTTGCCCTTAAGTATTGCTTTTACCGTGCTTTTTACAACAACCGACCCCGGCATTTTAAGTTGAAGCATCTTTTCCCCCGTTAAAATCAGTCTAAAATTTTAAGCTTGGCATAGCCTGCCATAATTTTTTTGGTGCCCACCGTTTCGAAGGCAATTTCAAGCATTGCATCGTTGCCCATTGGTGTAATTTTGGTAATAAATCCTTCGCCGAAGGCCTTGTGTTCAACACGCATACCCGTTTTATAGGCGCCCGATGCGGCATTAGCCGTGGGAGCCTTCTTTTCGGTTTCTTTATAAAAGACGTTTTTATAATCGAAATTATCGGTTTTTGGCTCAATGGGTGTGGCGGCAAAAATTCTGCCTGCTTTTGTTTCTTCGCACAGATGCGCAGGAATATCGTTTACAAATTCCGAACGAAGATTTCTTGACGTTGTACCGTAAATCATACGGGTAGCGGCATTTGTGATATAAAGCTTTTGCTTTGCTCTTGTAATGGCAACGTAGGCAAGGCGTCTTTCTTCTTCAACCTCTTCCCTGCCGCCGAAAATGCACTGGTTAGACGGGAAGAGCCCCTGCTCCATACCAACTAAAAATACGTTTCCGAATTCAAGACCCTTTGCCGAATGTACCGTCATTAAAACAACGGCATCGTCGCCGGCTTCATAAGAATCGATATCGCTTACAAGGGCAATTTCTTCTAAGTAACCCGAAAGGGTTGCTTCTTCGTTTTCGTTCTGATACTGAATAATGCCCGACGCCAATTCCTTGACGTTTTCGGCTCTGTCCTGTCCTTCACGGCCTTCGGCCATAAGGGCATTTATATAGCCGGTTTTGGCAAGCATAAGCTCGAACAGTTCGTGAATGGAAAGCCCTTTGGCAGCGTCGGTTAATTCTTCTATCATACTGCAAAAGGCTTCAAGCTTGACCCTGGCTCTTGAAAGCACGGGGTAATCTGCGGCATTTTTAAGCACGTCGAAAAGTGATGTTCCAAGTGCAGATGCTATTTGCTGAGCGTGAGCAATTGTGGTATCGCCAATTCCCCTTTTGGGTTCGTTTATAATTCGTTTAAGCCTTATATCATCGTTATTGTTATCGATAAGTCTTAAATATGCTAAAACATCACGAATTTCTTTTCGGTCGAAGAAGCGATGTCCGCCGATAACCCTATATACAATACCGCTTCGGGCGAAAACGTTTTCTATTGCGTTCGACTGGGCATTTGTACGGTATAAAACTGCGTGGTCGGCAAATTTTAAGCCGTTTTTTACACCTTCAAGTATTTTTTCGGTAACATAGCGTGCTTCATCGTTTTCGTCGAGTGCGGTATGAAGGGTGATTTTTTGGCCGTCGCCCTTATCGGTCCAAAGGTTTTTACCCTTACGGCCGACGTTATGGGAAATTACCTCGTTAGCAGCATTCAAGATGTTGCCTGTTGAACGATAGTTTTGTTCAAGCTTTATAACAACTGCATCGGGGTATTTTATTTCGAAATTTAAAATATTTTCAATGGTAGCGCCACGGAAACGATAAATACTTTGGTCGTCATCACCAACAACACAAATATTTCTGTGTTCACCGGCAAGCATTTTTACAAGCTTATATTGTGCGTGGTTGGTATCCTGGTATTCGTCTACCATTATGTATTTGAACTTATTTGCATAATAAGACAACACATCGGGGTTTTCCTTGAAAAGCTTTACGGTGTTTGAAATCATACCGTCGAAGTCCATTGCGTCTGACGAAAGAAGGCGTTCTTCGTACTGACTGTAAAGTTTTGATAACATTCTTTCCCTTATATCGCTTCCGATATTTTCGGCATAGGCTTCGGGGGTAATTAACTTATCTTTAGCCGAAGAAATGGCATTCATAACGGTTTTTACGGGTACAATTTTTTCGTCGAAACCGTTTTGCTTAATAAGGTCTTTAATAAGCCTTTTCTGGTCGTCTGTATCGTATATTGTGAAGTTTCTTGTGTAGCCGATATTTTCACCGAAGCGGCGCAGTATACGGCCGCAAACCGAGTGGAAGGTGCCTGCTACAACGCCCGAATTATCGCTTCCGAGCTTTGCGGCAATACGGTCTTTAAGCTCGCCCGCCGCCTTATTTGTAAAGGTTATTGCAAGTATTTCCCAAGGTTTTGCGGGTTCTACCGCCATATTCCAAAAGCTTGGCAGGTCGGTTTTGCCTTCAATATAATCGGTTGCAACCGATACGTCTTCTTCAAAAAAAGACGGCACAAAATCGGAATTGTATGCGTCGCCGTATTTAATAAGGTATGCAATACGGTTTACAAGCACGGTGGTTTTGCCGCTTCCGGCGCCTGCAAGCACAAGAACAGGCCCCTTTGCAGTTGTTACTGCACGGAGTTGCATATTGTTCATATTAGAAAATTCTTTTTCAATTACACTTCTTCTGAGTTTAATAAATTCTGACGAGTTCATAAATACTTCCTTACGACATAAATATACATTTAACATTATACTATATATTTTTATATTAATCAATGAATTTTCCGTAAATTTTTCGGGGGTATAATGCCACACCGCCATACATATAATTGTTTAGAGGTGATTGTATGAAACCTATAAACCTAAAACGGCTGATAGTGGCAATTTTAATACCCGAAGCGGTAGGCTTTTTATCTTCGTTTGTTACGGGTAATATCGGCGATGCTTACGGCAGTTACACCAAGCCGCCGCTTTCTCCGCCGGGAATTGTATTCCCTATTGTATGGGTAATTCTTTATGCTTTAATGGGTATTGCTTCCTACATTATTTACGAAGAAGGAAAGGGCGAAACAGGCCGCGAAGCGCTTATTTTTTACGGACTTCAGTTAGCTGTAAACTTCATTTGGCCAATTATTTTCTTCCGCTTTGAAGCCTACTGGGTAGCCGTAGTTGTAATTCTTATTCTATTGGTGCTTGTAGTAATAACTGCGCTAAAATTCAGGGAAATAAGCACGGTGGCTTTTTGGCTTATGGTGCCGTATATTATATGGCTGCTTTTTGCCACCTATTTAAACATTGGCGTTGCTGTTTTAAACTAAGAAAAAACGACCACAAAAGTGGTCGTTTTTCTTGTTTTATGATAGCCCGAAGCTGACTGTAAGAGCCTTGTTTACCCTGTCCATTGAAACGGTATCGAGCGCTCCCATTTTTTCTTTAAGCCGCTGTTTATCAATAGTTCTTACCTGTTCGAGCAGAACAATTGAATCCTTTGCAAGACCGCACCCCGAAGCGTTTACCTGAATGTGCGTAGGTAGCTTGGTTTTGTCTTTTTGGCTTGTTATCGCCGCCGCAATTACGGTTGGACTGTATTTGTTTCCTATATCATTTTGTATTATAAGTACGGGGCGGACTCCACCTTGTTCAGAGCCGATTACCGGACTTAAATCTGCATAATATATGTCTCCTCGTTTAACACTCATTTCTTTTCACACCTTGAAAATATTCTGTTAATATTTTGACCCGTCTTATGCATTTTTAAACACTGATTTCGGCCGATATCTAAAATATTTTATGCCGCTTCCGCAATATTTGTTAAAGCCCACACTTGAAAAATGAACAATTATATAGTATATTTATTATATATATGCTTATAGGCGGTGAAATTTTGCGAATACTTGCAATAGGCGACGTTTGCGGCGAGCAGGCTACAGAGCGTCTGCTTACGACTTTACCTAAATTTAAAAAAGATAACGGTGTTGATTTCACCCTTATAAACGGCGAAAATTCAGCAGGCTCTAACGGCATTTCAAAACAGACCGCAAATGCCCTTTTAACTGCAGGCGCTGACGTTATAAGCGGCGGCAACCACACCCTTCACCGAAAAGATTTCCGCCCCATGCTTGACGAAAACGAGCGACTTCTTCGCCCCCACAACCTTCCTTCTGCCGAATACGGCTCGGGCTACTGTGTTGTTGATATGGGCTACACTAAGGTTGCCGTTATTAATCTGCTTGGTCAGGTATACCTTGATATGCACGGTGCCGAAAATCCTTTTATTTGCGCCGATAAGCTAATAGAAAAAGCCAAGGCCGACGGTGCGAACGTTATTCTTGTAGATTTTCACGCCGAAGCAACAAGCGAAAAAAAGGCCCTTGGTTTTTACCTTGACGGACGTGTTTCGGCCGTTGTCGGTACCCACACCCACGTTCAAACCAACGATGCTACCGTTCTTAAAAGCGGCACTGCATATATTACCGACCTTGGCATGAGCGGCCCCGTTCACAGTGTTTTGGGTGTTGAACCCAATATTATTATTGAACGCTTTAAAAACGGCGAAAAGGGGCGTTTTGTTTTTGCCGAAGGCGAAATACTTATTGAAGGCTTGCTTTTTGAAGTAGACCCTAAAACTTCAAAGGCACTTTGGGCGAAAACTGTAAAATTTTAATACGGAGTAATTTTAATGCTTAAAAAAACAATTGCTTTACTGCTTGTTTTGCTAATGGTTGTTTTTACGGGTTGCGGTAAAACCGAACAAACCGAAAAACCGCAAACGCCGCAAGACGTTACCGAAAGCAAGGAAAGTTACGAGCTACAGCTTTTATACTGTGCAAACGACACCTTGAACCCTTACAAAACCATAAGTAAACTTAATGCCGAGCTTGGTCTGCTTTTGTTTGACTCGCTCTTTAAATACGATAACGAATTTGAAACGGTATATTCCCTTGCAACTTCTGCCGAAACGGTAGACAACGTTTGTACCGTAACCTTAAGGAATGCAAAATTTTCCGACGGCAGTACCGTTACGGCCGACGACGTAATTTATTCCTACAACTTAGCACTTTCGAGCGCCCGTTTTAAAGACACACTTTACGAAATTTCTTCGGCGGTGGCGGTTGATACTTCCCACGTTGCTTTTACCATTAACTGCGCCGACCCTTATTTTGAAAAGCTGCTTACCTTCCCCATAATTAAGGCAGGGTCAGACACCCTTAAAAACGAAGATAACGTTGAACTGGACCCCATTGGCAGCGGCAGATTTATTTTTGACGAAAAAAATGCGGTGCTCTTAAAGAATGAAAATCATTACTCTGCCGGTGGAAACATTTCTAAAATAACACTTATAAATGCGCCCGACAGCGAATCTATGGAGCATTACGTTGAAATAGGCGCAACCGATATATATTTTGCCGAAATGACCGACGACACAATTATAAGAATGAGCAGTAAAAAGGTTTCGGTTAACCGCACTAATCTTGTTTACCTTGGCATTAACCATTATTACGCTCCGCTTAAGTCCGACGCCGTAAGATTTGCTATTTCGGCCGCCCTTTCAAGAAAGGACATTGCAACCAATGCGTTTTACGCAAACGCTACCGCCGCAACCGGTTTTTTCCACCCTGCTTTTAAGGTTGTTTCAGACTACCAAAGCATTAATCCTGTAAGTGATGAAAAAATATCTGTTGAGAATTTAGCAAATATAGGTTATAATAGATTGAATGATGACCGCTACTACGAAAACGAAAACGGCAAAATTCTTGAATTTTCACTTCTTGTTAACAAGGACAGCGCTTCAAAGCTTGCGGCGGCAAACCTAATTGCAGAACAACTGGCAGACGTCGGCATTAAAATTACTGTTAATGCACTTGGCATAAACGAGTATTATTCGGCGCTTCAAAACGGACATTTCCAGCTTTATTTAGGCGAAATCAAGCTTTTGCCTAATATGGACGTTCGCTCACTTGTTATAAACGGTGGCAGTGCCGCCTACGGCATTGCTCCGCAACCTGTATATTACGCAGAAGACGGCAGCATAAGCACCGACTACTTTGACAACGAAACTTCCTACGTTTCGGTTGTAAATGGTTTTTACGAAGGCAAAAACGGTATTATTGACGTGGCCTCCGCCCTTCAGTCCTCAATGCCCGTAATTCCCCTGGTATACAGAAACTCATTGGTATTTTATTCTAAAGATATTGAAGACGTATTTTCCCCTTCCTACAGCGACATCTTCATTTCAATAGATAAATATATTGTAAAAAAATAACTTTCGGAGGATTTTATAATGATTGCTTATGAAACCCGATTAGGTAAAATTCACATTTCTGAAGAATACCTTCAAAAGCTCATTGGCCAAACCGTTACTTCCTGCTTCGGCGTTGTTGGAATGGCTCCCGGTAACAGCGTGCAAAAGGTTTTAGGCTTTTTTACTAAAGCCGAAGACGTTAAGCGTGGTATTGTTATTAAGGGCGATGCTCAAAACATCAATATCGAGCTTCATATAATTGTTTCTTACGGAATAAATATAAATGCTATTGCACAAAGCATTGTTAACAAGGTGCAATACACCGTTACCGAAGCAACCGGAATTAAGGTTAACAAAGTAACCGTTAAGGTTGACGGCATTAAGGAATAAGGAGTGTACTATGTTTAACGGAAATATACTGCGCGATGCAATTATTTCTGCGGCTAATAATATTGCAAACCAAAAAAATGCCGTAGATGATTTAAACGTTTTCCCCGTACCTGACGGAGATACCGGTACAAATATGTCTATGAGTATCGGCAATGCCGCAAGAGAGCTTGCAAGAATTGAAGGCAAAACCGTAGGCGAAGTTGCCAAGGTTGCCGCTTCTGCTTTACTTCGTGGCGCAAGAGGAAACTCGGGTGTTATTACTTCCCTTTTGTTCCGTGGCTTTTCCAAGGGCTTTGCAGGTGCCGATGAAATTACCCCCGAAAATCTTACCGCCGCATTCAAGGCCGGCGTAGAAGCCGCATACAAGGCTGTTATGAAGCCTACCGAAGGCACCATTCTTACCGTTGCACGTGTTGCATCTGAATTTGCAGAAGCCGCCGCTAACGACGGAAAAGATGCTTTAGAGGTTTTTGAAGCCGCTATGGACGGTGCAAAAGATGCCCTTGCAAAAACTCCCGATATGCTGCCCGTTCTTAAAAAGGCAGGGGTTGTAGACGCAGGCGGTCAGGGCTTTGTTGTAATACTTGAAGGTATGTATTCTGTATTCAAGTACGGCAAAATGATAGAATCATCCGATATGCCCGTAACCGAAGAAAAGACCGAATCTTCTTCAAGAAATGCCGCAGGCGAGCTTGAAGATTTCGATATTAACTTCCCCTACTGCACCGAGTTTATTGTTAACCGTGCCGAAGACTGCCAGAAAGACCCAAGCGAGCTTCGCAGTTACCTTGAGTCTATAGGCGACTGTGTAGTAGTTGTTGACGACGAAGAAATTATTAAGGTTCACGTTCACACCGACCACCCCGGTAACGCTATTGAAAAGGCGCTTACCTTCGGTGCTCTTGTGAAGCTTAAAATTGAAAATATGTGCGACCAGCACGAACGTGCTAAGCACGATTCCGAAACAAGACAGAAGGCTCCTGCAGAAAATGCAGAACGCACCGAAAAAATTAAATCGGTTGCCCCCGAAAAGCCGGTTGGCTTTGTATCGGTTGCCGCTGGTGAAGGCCTTAAATCATTATTTACCGACCTTGGCGCAGACGTTGTTGTCAGCGGCGGTCAAACAATGAACCCCTCTACCGACGATATTTTACGTGCTATTGAGTCTACCCCTGCAGAAACTGTTTTTGTGTTCCCCAATAATAAAAATATTATTATGGCGGCAGAACAGGCCGTTCCCCTTGCAAGCCGTAACGTTATTGTTATTCATACAAGAACCATTCCCCAGGGCGTTACCGCAATGCTTAACTATGACCCTGAAGCCAGCGACAATGACAATGCTATTAATATGGGCAATGCCATTGCAAACGTTTCCACCGGTCAAATTACATTTGCCGCAAGAGATAGTGAATTCGACGGCAAAAAAATTAACAGAGGCGACCTTTTGGCGCTCGATAACGGTAAAATTGTATTTACCGAAACCGACCTTGAAGCCTGCCTTTTAAAGCTTACCAAACAGCTTGTTAAGTCCGGCTCTGAATTTATGACTGTTTTCTATGGTGAAGACGTAACCGAAGAACAGGCCGAAGCATTCGGCGCAGTGCTTACCGAAAAATTCGGAAGCAAGGTTGAAATCACTATGGTTAACGGCGGTCAACCTGTTTATTACTTTATAATTTCTGTGGAATAATATTCTTTTTGACGGAGGTGCCTTATATGGCTACCGAAACCGACAATATAAGATATTTAAAAGGCGTTGGTGAAAAACGCGCAGAACTTTTTGGCAAACTGGGCATCGACACGGTCGGCGCCCTTTTGCGTTTTTACCCCCGCCAATATGAAGACTGGAGCGTTATTACACCAATTGCCAAGGCTCGCGGTCTTGGTGAAGTTTGCATAAAAGCCACCGTTATAACCCCTGTTACCGAAAGCTATATCAGAAAGAATATGGTGCTTTATAAGTTTAAGGTTAAAGATGAAAGCGGCATTATGTCGGTTACCATTTTTAACAACAAATATGCCGCCGCAAGCATTAATGTCGGCCAGGATATTTTGCTTTACGGCAAGCTTAGCACCGATTCTTTTTATTTTGAAATGTCTTCCCCACAAATACGGCCTACCGGTTTCGACATTATTCGCCCAATTTATTCCGCAACCTACAAGCTTACAAGCTCGGCTATAGAAAAGGCGGTTAAAACGGCACTGACGGCGGTCAGAATCTACGAGTTTTTACCGCAAAGCATAATAGAAAAAAATGGCCTTTGCAGTCGTGAATTTGCAATACACAATATCCACTTTCCAAAAAATGCTTCGGCGCTAAAGGAAGCTAAAAGAAGGCTTGTTTTCGAAGAACTGTTTATGCTCCAGGCAGGGCTTCTGCTTATAAAAAACGTAAACCGTGGCAAAACGCCGTCGGTAATTAGAAGCGATTTTTCGGCTGAGTTTGAAAATCTGCTCCCCTTCAGTATGACGTCGGCGCAAAAACGCTGTATTAAAGAAGCGGTAACCGATATGTCGGCAAGCCGACCTATGAACAGGCTTATACAAGGCGACGTTGGCAGCGGAAAAACTGCCGTTGCTATGTCCTGCTGTTATACGGCGGTTAAAAACGGCTATCAAGCCGCACTTATGGCGCCAACCGAAATTCTTGCCGAACAGCATTATAAAACCTTCCAAAACACCTTTGAGGGCACAAATATTAAGGTTGATTTACTTACGGGCAGCCTTACCAAAAAGAAAAAGGAAGAGCTTAAAGCAAGGCTTGAAAACGGCGAAACCAATATTGTTATAGGTACCCACGCACTGCTTACCGATAACGTATATTTTAAAAATCTTGGTCTTGTTATAACCGACGAGCAGCACCGTTTTGGCGTTAAGCAACGTTCCGCACTAAAAGAAAAAGGCAATTCGCCACACATTTTGGTTATGTCGGCAACCCCTATTCCGCGCACACTTGCCCTTATTATGCACGGCGACCTTGATATTTCCATAATTGACGAATACCCAAAGGGACGTCAGCCAATTGACACCTATTCGGTAGATACCTCCTTCCGCCAGCGCATTTACAACTTTATTAAAAAGCACGTTGACGAAGGACGGCAGGCCTATATTGTTTGCCCGTTAGTTGAAGAAGGCGAAGAAGAAAACGGTCTTGCTTCGGCCGAGCAGTATTTTGAAAAGCTTAAAGATACCGATTTTGAAAACTATAGCATAGGCCTTTTGCACGGCAAAATGAAGCCGCGGGAAAAGGACGCTGTTATGCGCAGTTTTTCAAGCGGAGAAATAAACCTGCTCATTTCCACAACGGTAGTAGAAGTTGGTGTTGACGTGCCTAACGCCGTGGTTATGGTTATTGAAAATGCCGAACGTTTCGGCCTTTCACAGCTTCATCAGCTTCGCGGCAGAATAGGCCGCGGCGGACATAAATCTTACTGTGTTTTAATATCTGATTCTAAGTCGGCAAGGGACGGCAGACTTAAAACCATGTGCGATACTCTTGACGGCTTTGAAATTGCCGATAAAGACTTAGCACTCAGGGGTCCGGGCGACTTCCTTGGAAACAGACAGCACGGTTTACCCGAGCTTCATATTGCAAACCTTGAAAGCGACCTTGCCATACTTCGAAGCGCAGGTATGCAGGCAAGAGAATTAATAGAAACCGACCCACTTTTAAAATCGGCAGACAACGCCGCATTAAAATCGAAGGTGGAAAAAATGCTACATGACGCTAATTCTAACTAATTTAATTGGAGAAATTAATGGAACTTATTGAAACCCTTTTGCATTCACTTGAGCATCCGCTTGTTGAGACACTTAAAATGTCCCCAATTATTTTTCTGGCCTATTTATTTATGGAGTGGCTGGAGCACAGCGGAAGCGAAAAACTTGAAAACACCCTTAAAAATTCAAAACGTTTCGGGCCGCTTTGGGCATCGGTCTTAGGCCTTTTACCGCAGTGCGGTTTTTCGGGCGCAGTTGCAGGTATGTACGCAACCGGAACGGTTACGGTGGGCACCTTGCTTGCAGTTTTACTTGCAACAAGCGACGAAATGCTACCCGTCATGTTGGGCGCAGGTATTTCGGTATTTACCGTTATTGCCATTTTGGTATTAAAATTTATTGTGGGCTGTGTTGTAGGCTTCACAACCGATTTTATTCTTAAAAAGTTCGGCAAAACCGAAGAAGAACATATTCACGAATTTTGTGAAATGGAAAAATGCTCTTGTAAAGACGGCATTTGGATTTCGGCACTAAAGCACACCTTAAGGCTTTTGGTTATAATTTATTTTGTGTCGGCCCTTTTACATTTTGCGGTTGAACTGACCCCAAAGGACACCTTGACGTCCATTCTTAACTTCCCTGTTATAAGCCAGGTGGTAGCCGCCATTATAGGTCTTATTCCCAACTGCGCGGTATCAATTACCTTAACTCAGCTTTACGTAGATTCGGCACTTGGAATTTCGCCGCTTCTTTGCGGACTGCTTACGAACGGCGGCGTTGGACTTTTGGTTTTATTCAGGGTGAACAGAAACCTTAAAAACAACCTACTTATTACACTTACACTCTTACTTACCGGACTTGTTTTTGGCTCGGTTGCAGGGTTAATATTATAATAAAAAACGGACAGTCATTTATTGATTGTACCCTAAAGGACAGAAAAAGAAGTGCGAAAATTTCGCACTTCTTTTAATTTTATCTTAATACCATAACAAGCATGAAACGCATAGTGCGTTTCCCACTTGTTAGAAAATAACCCAAAATACTTTAATTATCGACCTGTCCACATAATCCGTTGAAATATATTGCAATTATAGCGCAAAAATGGTAAACTATAATTGCCAAACTAATTAAATATGCAAAATGATATTTTTATTATAGGGGCTTTTGCACCCTTTTTATACCTTTTACCAAACTCAATGAATTTGATAAAAACGCAAATTCCATTATGAGTTTGGTTTATACCATTTTGCATAATTAGTTTGGCGACTATCGGAGTTTGCGTTTTTTGTGCGGTTACTTCGGTAGCCGCATTTTTTATTTTTATAACAGAAAGGAGCAAATATTTTTTTGTTAAATTATTTATAAAAGGAGTGTTAAATATGAAAAAAATTATTTCTTTACTTTTCACGGTTACGTTAATTCTTAGTCTTTGCGCTTGCGGTGCCCCAAAAGCAGAAGATGTTGCGGGAACATATAAAAGTTTTAGTATGTTTCTAAATAAAACGTATCAACTCAATGCAAACAGCTCGTTTGATAAGGAGCCCAATATTAAAGGCACATATAAAACAACTTCAAACGGCGGATTTATATTAACCCAAGCAAACAGCTCTTCGGAAGAAGTTTTTTCTAAAAAAGATAATTATTATTATAGAACTAATTTAATATGTTGTTTTGAAAAAGATGACGAATATGGTTTAGAACTTTCTTTTGATGAAAACGGCTACTCAAACCAATCATTTGCCGCAAACTATGAAACTCTTAATCAATCAAGTATGCTTGTTAAAAAACTTGGACTTATTCTAAATGATGATGGCACATATAGACTCAACGATATGCAGGTTTATATAACACAGGGCAAAATTGTTGATAAAATAACTTTTGAAGGCACCTATAAGTTTGAAAATGATATTCTTTGGTTAAATTACGAAAATACAGATTATCCTATGCTTTTTATAGACGGAAAATTATATTTTGACATAATCGAAAAAGCAGAATAAAACTAAAAAAACGAACCAAAAACAAGTTTTTTGGTTCGTTTTATTTTTAACTGTCCTTTAAGACGCAACCCATAACTGTCCGTTTTTTTATTCTTCGGTTATTTCAATTTCGGTTGGGAGGTCTAAGAGCATTTCGGAAGTTTCGTCTCTTTCCCAGATTTCTTGAAGTTCCCGGCTTTCGGGGTAGACGGTTTTTATGGGATGTTTTTTATTATAAACAAAAGCTAATAAAAGGTATGCTATAAGCACAAGCACCGCCGAAACCAAAACGACTATACCAAGGCTTAGCCCCGGTGTTTTGTAGGTAAATTCTATTTGCGATTCGCCTGCACCCACGGGAACGGCCATAAAGCCTACATTAACCTTTTCGACCGGTACTGCCTTGCCGTTAACCGTTGCGCTCCAGCCCTTATCGTAAGGAATGGAAAAGAAGACAAGTGTTTCTTTATTTCGTTGTACGGTTGCCGAAAAGCTGTTTTTACCCGTTTTAAATTCTGTTGCCGAAGTGGCGTTTAGTTTTTCGGCCGCAGCAGATATTGAAGCATAGGTTGTGGGGGTTGCGCCGCCGTCTTTATTATAATTATAAATACTTGTGAACATATGACCGTATTTTTCTATTTGCTTGGCATCTAACAAAATAGCGGTAAGCATGTGGTCGGCACGGGACTGTCCGCTTAAATTTTCGCAGTACTCATAGTCCATATAAACGTCGTAAGAAAAGCCGTAGCCCACAAAATTATTGTTCTTATAAATATCGAAACCGCTTTGAGAGTCTATAAGCTCGAAACCGGGCATTTCGGTTCTGCCAAGCTCGTTTGTGAAGTTATCTTCACCTTGTTGGTTAATAAGATATTTAACCGATAAAAGCGAGCGTATTGAATAAGAATCGGTGGTCGGGCGGCTGGCAACGGCACGCTGTTCACCTATGAATTCATAAAACTCCATTATGGAAGTTGGCACTATGGAATGGAAGGCGTTTATACTTGAATAGCCCAAGAACATTGCCGAATTGTCCATACTTTCATAGGTATCTATTCTGAAGGTATCGGCATCGCCTTCTAACTGCATTTCACCTTCAATTAAATCGTTAATAATAAAATCGCTTTTGTGGGAATGTGTTTTACCGCTTGCAACAAAGAAGTTAGCGTAACCTACCGCAAATATAAGCACGAAAACTATGCTTTTTTTAAGGAAACCGTTAAGGTCCTGACGTCTTGTTTTAAGCAGCTTTTTAAGCACGGCAAGGGCGCCTAATGCGGTGAAGCAGGTTACCCAGAAGCGAACAATATACATTATTTCTTTGGGTTGTGTGAAAAGGCCTATAGAAAAGTGGTCTTCACTAATTTGCGGGAAGAAGCCAATTACTAAGGTAATTATTAAGGTTATTCTGAAAACGTATTTAAAGCTTTTATTCCAGTCTATTTCCCTATCTTCAATTGCTATGGCGGTGGCAAGCGCCATCATAAGAATTGGCATATAAAACCAACGCACGTAATAGGCGCCGTTGAACATATAGAAGGCAGAATTTAAAATGGGAACAAAGGCCATAACGGCGCAGGTTACAATAATGCGTTTTAGCCAGTTGCCTTTTTTGGCCATACAGTAAGAAAACACGCCGACCATACTGAAAACGGGCATCCAGGCGCCGAGTGATGACCATTTAACGTCGGCTTTGGGGAACATAACGGGGCGCGCCGGAAGGTCGGGCGGAAAGAAGAACACTTCAAAAATGTTGGCATATATGCTTTCTTTACCGTAAAGTATTGAATTCCAACCAAGCTCAATATTGGTAATACGTGAATTATCGGCAATGGCAAGGTAGGAAGGCCAGAGCACCGCAAAGGCAATAAGTATACCGATAACGGCTTCAAAGAATATGGCAAAAATTTGACGGCCGTTTGGTTTTATGGCACGACTTACAAGCCTTACCACAAAATAAATTATGCCGAAAACAAGCATTCCTACAAAGAAGAAATAGTTTACAGTGGCGCAGAATGCCACCATAAGCGCGAAAACTCCCCTTCGGTTTTCGGTAACCAACATCTCGAAAGCCAAAAGCAAAAGCGGGAAAAAGACTATTGCTTCGTGGAAGTGATTGAAGAAAATATTATAAACAGAAAAACCCGAAAAGGCATAAAGCAAGGCGCCGAGCTGGGCCGTTTCGGTTTTACGGGTGAAGCGGCGAATGTACAAAAATGACGTAAGTGCGCTGAAGGCGAACTTGAGTATTAAAAGAGGGCCCATAAAATAAGGCACCCACGCATTAGGGAAAGGAAGGGTAAGCCAGAAGAACGGACTTGTTATTGTATAAAAAGTGTAGGAGCCAATTAAGTTTACACCAAGGTCGGTTGCAAAATTCCAACCTATTTCGCCACTTTTTATGGCCTTGTGGCAAAGCTGATAGAACGGGATTTGCTGAACGTTGAAATCGCCAAAAAACAGAAAATACCCTTTATCTAATATCATATAAGGAACAAAAAACAGCGCAGCACAAACAAGGGCCATAAGGAAAACCCTTAAAGCGCCGCCATTAGTCCTTTTATTAAGCTGATGTTTTGCAATTTCAAAAGACAATGCAGTATTCTCCTTAAAAAATATATTGATATTATAACACTTCGTGGTATAATTATCAATACAAAGAAAACAAGGTATTTGAGGTATATTATGAGCCATTTTTACGCTATGCTGTCCCGCATGAAGAATATAAACCGTTGGGGTCTTATGAGAAACACAAGGCCCGAAAATTTAAGCGAGCACACCTTAGAGGTTGCTTTTATTGCCCATTCGCTTGCCCTTATCGGAAATAAAAGGCTTGGCAAAAATTATAATGCCGACGGTGTGGCCGTTGCGGCAATGTTCCACGACACTTCTGAAATTATAACCGGCGATATGCCCACACCAATTAAGTATTATAACCCCGAAATAAAGGCGGCTTACAAAAAAATTGAAGCCATTGCCGAAGAACAGCTTGTAGATATGTTGCCGTGTGATTTAAAGGACTGCTTCCAAGGTTATTTTAAGCCCGATGAGCAAACCGAAGCGCTTATTAAGGCGGCCGATAAAATTTCGGCACTTATTAAGTGTATTGAAGAAATTAAAATGGGCAATATGGAATTTATGGAAGCCGAAAAATCTACCAAGGCGGCTATTGAAAACTTAAAGCTCCAAGAAGCCAAAATCTTTTGCGATGAATTCCTTGGCAGCTTCTATTTAACACTTGACGAACAAAGAAACAGCGACCGATAACGGTCGCTGTTTTAATTTGGCGATAAAAAACTAAACTGCGGCAGATTTCTGAGCACCATAAAAATTACTGCTAAAGCAAGAACAATTGCAATAATAATTATTTCACTTTTACTAAGTTTCAGTTTGCCGCTTTTCAGGTATTCCCTGCCCTTTTTAAGCGCAAAAATTATGGTTGGCAATATTAAAACCAAGGCGAAAATATTGCTTTTTGCCGCAGATATAAAGTCTAAGCGAAAAAGAGCCGAAAACATACGGGTTATGCCGCAGGCGGCACAATAAATTCCCGTAGTTTCGTATATTATGCAGGGAAGCGAAAATCCGGTTTGAAGAATTATAACATAGTACAAAATTCCTGCAAACAGAATTGCCCCAACCGCTATAAGAAGTTTTTTAAGTCTTGCTTTTTCCATACTATATTCCCGAAAAGCCGCCAAAGGCTAACGACAACAGAGACACAATAATTAAGGTTATGGGCAGACCCTTTACGCTACGGGGTAAATCGGAGCTGTTTATGCGGCTGTTTATGGCATAGAAAATAACCGATACGGCGGTAAAGCCAAGGCCTGCAATTACTGAATACAGAATTGCTATGGGGTAGCTTGTTATAAGGTCGTTGTTTAAATTCATAAGGCAAAGGCCCAAAGCCGCAACCGAGCAAATCAGATTTTTGCCACCGAACACTGCGCCAAAAAGGTGTGGTAAAAACCTTTTAAATAAAATGTAGGCACCAAAAATTACGGCACAAAGCAATGCCACGCAAACAAGTGGCGCCAAAAACTCAAGGTTTAAAGGCAGAAGCACCCACTTTAACACGGGGTAGGTAATTATTGTGCCTAAAAGGAACTCTAAGGTAAAAGCGGCGCAGGTTTTAAGAATAGATGAAAGAGATTGATTTTTACTTTCTTCCAGTTCCTTTACGCCTAAAAGGCCAAAAGTGATTATATTATTTGTAAAAATTCCCGAAACCAAAAGGGTTATTAAAATTTTCATTTTGCACCCCTCTTTTCAGAACATTTTACAAGCAGGTTATACACAACCGTAAGCCCTGCGGCAATAAGCAGTCCGCCTGCGGCGGTGGCAAAAAATTCGGCGGCAGGGAAAATTTTGGTGTAAATATCAAAGCCGAAAATACTACCTTTGCCTAAAACTTCCTTTAAAACTGTGCAAGTAAATAAAAATGCCGAACCGGTAGCGCCTTGTAAAAGGCCGTTTGCAAACGCATCTTTAAGTGAAGCGAACATAATCTCTTGCGGTAAAAGCAGTGCGGTGGTTACGGCAAGAAGCGGCAGATAGTGCGAAACACCTTCAAGCTCCGCTTTAAAAAACAAGGACGCAACCATTGTAAGTATGCCAATAATGCCAAGCGATATTACGGCGCACGCAAAGGGGGCGGTTTTTTTATTTAAAAAGCCTTTTAAAAGGTAAATAAGAAGCCAGGAAACCGTTACAGAAACAAACGAAATTGCACCGAAAATAAGGGCAGAAAGTGCCGTGGTGCAAACCGCTATACCCGGAACAACAGATAAAATGATTTTGCTGTATACTGCACTATCTTTAAGCATTGTTATCGGTCTCCTTTCTTACGTTTAGGGCACCCAACGGTTTTGTTAGAACAAATTTATCTATTAAGGGAGTTAATAAATTCATTATTAAAATGCTGTACGAAACACCTTCGGGAAGGGACGCAAAAAGGCGGATTACCATTGTAATTACGCCGCAACCCACACCGAAAATTATTTTGCCTAGTTTTGTCATGGGGCTTGTAACGTAATCGGTTGCCATAAATATTGCGCCAAGCATTACACCGCCCATTGATACAGCGTTAAGCGGATTTTGACCGAAGGCAAGCGCCATTGCCGCAACACTTAAAATAAAGCTTAGCGGAATTTCTAACGTAATTACCCTACGGGCTACAAGATAGACGCCGCCAAAAGCAAGCAACACAACCGAAGTTTCGCCAATTGTACCGGGGCAAACACCAAAGAAAATTTCTTTAAACAAATACTCTCCGCCGGCGAGTGGGGTTGCAGATGCGGTAAGGTCGGAAAACGGTTCTAAAAAAGTAGTCATAGCGCCGGGGAAAGCGGCAAGCAGAAAAACTCTTGCGGCAATTGCCGGGTTTACAATGTTTTTGCCAAGTCCGCCAAAAAGAAGTTTTGCCACAATTATAGCGAAGGCCGAACCTAAAGCCGCAATATAAAGGGGTATGCCGCTTGGCAAATTAAGGGCTAAAATAAGGCCCGTAACAGCGGCCGACAGGTCGCCTGCCGTTTGCGGCTTTTTAAGTATTATACACCAAAGTGCTTCGCACAAAACTGCGGCGGCAACCGAAACAGCAATGGTAAGCAGGGCCGAAAAACCGAAAATTACCACGCCGAAAACAGATGCCGGCACAAGTGCAATAATAACATCAAGCATAACCTGACGTGTATCGTTTTCGGTTTTTACGTGGGGTGATACACAGGTAATATATTCCATTTTTACTCCTCCGAAGATATTTTAAAAATACATTCCTTTATCAAGGCCTTCAATAATGGCGGCAATTGCGTGTTCATCGTTGCTTACAGTTATGTGGTTGGCAACCGCTTTTGCTTCGGGTACCGCATTTGCAACGGCGAAGCCAACACCTGCAGATTTTATCATTGAAACATCGTTGTTATAGTCGCCTACGGCAATTGTTTTGCCCTCATCTATATTAAGCAGTTCTGCCATTTTAAGAAGGGCACCGCCCTTAGAAGCGCCTTTGGGCAACACTTCGTAAAGGAATTTTTCAGAACGCACAAAATCGAAATTTTGTGCAGTTTTTTGACTGTTAAGCAAAGTTATTAAAGCGTCCATCCGGGCTGTTTCTGTGTGGGCAAAAACAACCTTCATCATTATATCTTTTGCGTCTTCGTACGTGCTGTAGCTGTATTCTATTCCGGTTATTTTGCGGAAATACTGCATTGCAACGTTGTCTTTATAAAAAAATATATCTGCATCGGTGTTAAGCTGAATTCCCATTTCGGGCATCTGCTCTTCTACCGTTTTGACAAGAGTGTGTGCTGAAGCAGGCAGCCACATATTCCAAATATATTTGTTTTTATCAGCGTCGTAAATTGCCGCACCGTTAAAGCAGCCGTATGGGGCGTTGGGCTTAATTATGGAAACCATATCTTTGGCGGTGGACGGCGTGCGACCGGTAATGAAGGTGAAAAGTCCACCTTCAGACTTAAAATATTCTATTGCGTCGAGGTTTTCCTTCGACACGGTCTTGTCGCTTTTATAAAGGGTGCCGTCCAAGTCGGTGCAAAAAAGCATACCTTCAAATTTTTTCAATAGAGCTACTTCCTTCTGCTACTTTTTTAGAATTATATCATAAATACAGATGCTTTGCAAACTCTGTCGAAAAGTTTTTTAAAGTTTTTTAAAAAAAGTGTTGCATTCTATAACCAAGTTGTGTATAATAGTATGGCAACGTCGGTTGCAGACATATCGCGGGATAGAGCAATCCGGTAGCTCGTCGGGCTCATAACCCGAAGGTTGTTGGTTCAAATCCGGCTCCCGCAACCAAAAAATAAAGACCATCGTTTGATGGTCTTTATTTTTTATCCAAGCCGAAGGCTTGGTATGTAATCCGCGTTAGCGGGATGTAATCAGTTCGCAAGGCGAACTGTATGGTATCAAGGCGCAAGCCTTGTATTTGTCTTTCTTCGGCTTGATTACATACAATACTGCGTATTGATTCCATACCACCTACGGTGGATTACATACATTTTCTGCGAAAATGATTACATCCACAGCTTCGCCGTGATTTATAACCGTGCAGGGAGAAAGGAAAGGGGCCGCGGTCAAAATCGGCAGCGGCGACCGCCGCATTAAGACGATTTTGGGCACCGCAACCCGAGAGGTTGTTGGTCGGTTTTTAGTCGGCTCATGGTCGGTTTTCGCAGAATATTTACAATCACAATTTCTTGACATTATACTATATTTTTCGTATACTATACTTAGAAACACCTTTTCCGAGGGCGTAACCTACGGTCCGCCCACAACCGTTAATTCGGCTGGGGGTGTTTCTTTCAGAAAAAGTGATGTGCAGAGCCCCGCAGTTTTTTAACTACGAACTGCAGTTGTAGCTTTTTCTACTAACTCACGGTATCTACGCATTCGTTGCGGTGCCGTCATGATGGGTTAGTTTTTAAGAAGGCAGATTCAGGTGGGTTTTCCCTGCCGTTTCTGCCTTCTTTTTATATGATTTGATCAACTTATTATATAAATGTTGTAAATGTAATTTAACGATGATATAATTATGCTTCGCATAAACGATGTGGTCTTCGCCCAATGATGTTGCAATTTCGTTGCAAAGTTAGGCATCGCAACCCGAGAGGTTGTTGGTTGGGCTCCCAACAACCTCTTTTGTTTTACATTCATACTGTTCACTGAGAGAATATTATTTAAGAAAAATTATTTTATTTGGAGTATCGTATTGTTTTTTTAAAAAGTAATTGCTATAATTACAAAAAACAGTTGGAGATATACGATGAAAAAAGTGGATGCAACTAAGGGGAAATTGCCAAAGCTGATTATTATATACACAATACCTTTGATTCTTACTACCGTTCTGCAGAATCTTTTTGACATTGCAGACAAGGCAGTACTCGGGAATATGGCGGGCACAACAGCAGTAGCATCTATAGCTGCTACAACAACCGTTTCTTCGCTAATAATAAACGGGGCGGTTGGGCTTTCTACCGGTACAGCAATTATTCTTGCACGTTTTGTAGGGCAGAAAAGCGAAGAAAAAATCCGCAAAACGATTGATACTTCTATTATAACAAGTCTTTCTGTAGGCTTGCTTGTTGCGGTTGCAGGCTTTATTTTAGCACCATTTTTTCTAAAAATTACCAACTGTCCCAATGAATGCTATGGCGACGCTTTGGTTTATATGCGTATTATTATGGTAGCTACTCCTGTAACCTTACTTTACAACTACGGTTCAGCAATACTAAGAACTCTTGGCGACTCGCAAAGACCGCTGATTTATATTACCGTTGCCGGTGTTGTAAACGTTGTTTTAAATATCATTCTTTGCTTAATTTTGCCCCAAAAGGTAGTTGCAGTTGCAATTGCTACTGTAACGTCAAAACTTATCAGTGCGATACTGGTATTTCGTCGACTTTGCAATCTTGACGACGGCGCAAGGGTAGATATTAAGCAAATGTGTTTTGATTTTAGTTCGTTTATGTGTATTGTTCGCTTTGGTATTCCTGCATCAATATCGCAGTTGGTACTTCCTCTTGGAAATCTCCAAATTGTAACAGCAATAAACTCATACGGTGCCAACGCCCTTGCAGGCCATTCTGCCGCTTTATCTATTGAAACTATTTCTTTTGCAGTTTCCGGTGGATTTGCAAGCGCCGCTTTAACCTTTATGGGACAAAATATCGGTGCCGGCAACGTTGAACGAGTAAGGAAAGCATTCAAACTTTGCTTGATATACTGCACCGTAATAACAGGAACGCTCGGTATTCTTACATATTTTACCGGTGAGTTGTGGTTGGGTATCATTGTTGGCATGTCATCAACCGTGGCTATAAAATACGGAATGATGCGGCTTTTTTACGTGGCACTGTTTATGTTTATACATGCATTTAGCAGTATTTTGATAAGTTCTATGAAGGCTTTTGGGTACCCTATGCTTACCAGTATAACTAATATTGCCATCAATTTAGGATTTCGTGTGTTTTGGATGCAGTTCATTTACCCGATATATCCTAAATTCGTTACAATTATGCAATGCTATACTGTGGCTTGGATATTAAATTTGGTTTTCTACGTGCTATTCACGTCTATAGTTTATAGCAGATACGTCAAAAAAGGTATTTGCAAAGAAATATAATAAATGGAACTGAAAAGGAATAATATCAAACAGCGTATTTTTAGAGGTGATTTTTATGAACCGAAAAATTAAGGTCCCGTATATTTCGGGCGAATGGAAAATACTTTTTGAGCCACAATTAAACGGAAATTACGTTAATGACCACAGCATAGTTTCGGGTCCCGACGGAAAATGGCACCTTTACGGCATTACAAGCTTTGACGGTAAGCCGGCAAGCGAAAGGTATTTTGTGCACGCAGTTGGCGAAAGCCTTGATGCTCCTTTTCGGGAGGTTGGCCGTTCCATTGACCGTGGCACACTTGCCTGGGCACCCGGCGTTATTAAAAAAGATGAAAACTATTTTATGTTTTATGGGCCGTCCCCTACTTCACTTGCAGTTTCGTTTGATATGTACGAATGGTTCGGCACAAACGTAGTGCTTAATGGCGAACCGCTTATGAGCGCACACAGAGACCATTTTGTGCTGCAAATATCTGAAAACGAATATCTTATGTACGTTGCAGGCGTTCACAATAAAAAAGGCGCCGTTTCCTGCTTTTCTTCTTCCGATTTGCAGAACTGGAATTTTGAAGGTTTTGCATTGACTTCGGGCGATGATGCTCCACTTAAACCTGCTTGGGGCGCTATGGAGTCGCCTTTTGTGGTGGAAAAAGACGGTTTGTTTTACCTTTTTGTTACCTACACCGACTGTTCCGACAAAACCTATAATAATACCCTTGTATTTTGTTCATGCGACCCAAAACGGTTTGGAGAATATAACGGAATTAAGGGTGGCACAGAACCTATAACCGTACTGCCGGCACACGCACCCGAAATTATAACTGAAGACGGCAAGCACTACATTACAACCTGCGGTTGGCGCACAAAACCGACCCCACACACGGGCGCTGTGTCTGTAGCACCGCTTGAATGGAAATAACTATAAAAAAGACTGCTATGGAGCGTGCCTCTACGGCGGTCCTTTTTATTACAAAACAAAATTCCCCATTCCTTGACAAAGGTTTTTATGTTTGGTATAATTTTTTGTTATATAAAAGTTATGGGGGTTATTATGGCCATAAACGAAGCAGCGGTTTACCAAGACCTTGAAGATATTTACGTTTTGTGCATTCGTAAGGTTGTTTCCGAAGTTTGCGCTGATTTGTGGCGCAACATGCCCGAAGGGGCTTTCGGCACCTTTAAAAAGTACGATTTAGAAAATACTAAGGCCGTAAACGCACAAAAGGACCAAGAGAAAAAGGAAGCTGAAAAGCTTTTAAAAGAAGGTAAAATTTCAAGCGTAAACTACGACAAGTATAAACATATTGTTGCAATAACGTCAAAAGCAAAAAGCTTTAAAAAATTCGATTTTCAGGCTTGCAATAACACACTCGCTTATATTGAGCCCGTGTATACTGAAATTGCAAAAAAGTACCGTTTTAACTATGAATCTCTTGTAAACACCGCAAAAGAGCTTTCAAGACTTCGCAACAAGCTGGCTCACCCCGACCCCAGCGACTCCCCTTCCAAAATTTTGGGCTACCAGAAAAACTGTATCAACCACATGAATTATATGTTTGGCATGGGGCTTGACACAGTTAAAGATGAAAACGGCGCAACTTTTTATGAACAGTTCCAAAAAATACATTTTCAGTATATGGAGCAGGCTTTACAGCGTTGGTACTACCTTACCGATTTTCTTGATTTAGAGCATTATGACGCTTCACGTTTTTTGGAGGTTTGCGCAACCAACAATATTAAGGCCGACAAGAAGGATGCAAAATATCTGTTTTGCACTTCTAACCTTGAAAAAACGGTTGAAATTTTAAAAAACAGTTTGGCCCTTTCGGGCGATAACGTAGCTGCAAAAGCTCAAGTTGCACCAATGCCGCCTGCACAGTCTGTTCCGCCTACGCCGCAGCCTGTACCGCAACCTAAAAAGAGCAATAAAACGCCTTACATTGTTGCGGCAGTAATTTGCGCATTGCTTTTAGGCGGCGCAATAGTTGCGGCAACCGTTATTCCGGCAGTTACCGGACTTATAAGCAGTTTTTTAGGCGGCACTTCTTCTACACCTTCTGCACCGCAGATGCCCGTTTTAAATAACAGTTCTACCGTTTCGCAAGACACCGATGCAGACTTTACGTCGAGTGTTTTAAATGATACTTCTTCGGAAGAAAGCAATGCAGGTACAGGTGAAAACCAAATTTTACCTAAACACGAACAGGACGTTCAGGCTTTACAGCATGCCGATGATTTAGCGCTTCGCAACAAAACCATTAGCGTTAGTGTTGGCGACTACATTACACCACCACCTGCGCTTGTGTGGGACAACGTAACTATTTATTCGCAAAACACAAACATTGCGGTTGGAGAAAACGGACTTGTAAAAGGTGTTTCACCCGGAACCACATACATAATTGTAGAAAGCGAATTAGGCTCCTCTTCCGCTTTTTGTGTTGTTGTAAAACAGTAAAAATTTAAGGCTTACACAACCCTTGTGTAAGCCTTTTTTGATTTGGTTGCTACGCGATATATACTGTGGTATAATATTTAAAGAAATTATTTTAAAGTTTTTTAAAAATTTTGTGACCTTTTCATACCTTCATCCGTTTTAGTTATAGGAGGCCGAAAAATTGCACCTTTTTAAACCTCGTAAAACCGATACCGATGCAGTGCTTTCGCAGTATGGCGATATGCTTTACAGGTTGGCGCTAACCCGACTTGGCAATGAAGCCGATGCGCAGGACATTGTGCAGGACGTATTTTTAAAGTATCTATCATTAAAGCCGACCTTTAATGACCAAAGCCACGAAAAGGCTTGGTTTTTGCGAACAACAATTAATTGTTGCCACGATTTTTTAAGAAAGCAAAAACATAGAAACCATTTGTCCCTTGAAGACGCAACGCATATTGCGGCAGGTGGGGACGACGGAGTTGGGCATTTGTTGGAGCTTATAGCACAGCTGCCCTCGATATACAAGGACGTTGTTATTCTTCATTCGCTTGAAGGCTTCAGCACGGCTGAAACGGCAGACATTCTTGAAATATCGGTTTCGGCTGTAAAAATGCGTCTGTCCCGTGCAAGAGAAATACTGCAAATTTTAAGAAAGGAGGAAAACGATGTTTACTGAAAATGAAATTGCCGCCTATAAGAATATAAAGGCGCCCGAAGGTTTATACAAAAACATTAAGGCTAAAAAGAACAAAAAACGCATACCCTTTTATTCTGCTTGTGCGGCTGTGGCATGTTTTGTTATTTTTGCATTAACCTTTACGCTTGGCGGAGGCAGTAATATCGTTATAAACGGTCAACCGCTTAAAGACAGTGTTGTTTTTTACGATACCACTTCATATTTAGGCAGAACCGTGTCCTCTTTAGTATCGGTGCCCGTTGAAATTAAAGCAACAGGCAAAACCACAATATCGGTTTCACACGGACTTGTGAGCATAGATGGCTCCACCCCAAAAAAAGAAGTTATAATAACAACTTCGCAAATAGTGTGGTGGGAAATTGACCGCGAGCAAGACGGTGGTTTGTTTGAAATGAGTATTTCAGACGAAAAGGGTGTTGCAAAGGTTACTCTTGAATACGAAGACTCAAAAATTACAGCAACAAAGGAGAAACAAAAATGAAAAAAATAATCGCACTTTTATTGGCAACACTTATGTTAGTATCTTTCGCCGCTTGCGGCAACACCGATGATTCTGCCAGTCAGACCGGAAGCCAAGACACCGGCAGCGTATCTGGCGAAGCCACAACCGTTGGCCAGACCCTTTTAAACGAATTCAAAGCCAACAACAGCGGCACTACTCAAGAAATTGCAGAACGTTTAATGGGACATCAGCTCATTCAGTTTATGGGCGGCGCAATGCCCATTGAAGAAGGCTTACTCAGCGGTTTCGACAACACCGAAATCAAGGGCTTCAAGGAAGGAACTATGTTCGCACCTATGATGAGCTCTATTGCTTTCGTTGGCTATATTTTCGAGCTTGAAGAAGGCGCTGACGTTGAAGCTTTCAAAACCACACTTAAAGATTCTGCAAACCTTCGCTGGAACATCTGCGTAGAAGCAGAAGAGCTTATTGTTGAAAACGAAGGCAACAAGGTATTCTTCCTTATGTGCCCCAAGAGCTTTGAACAGCCCGAAGCAGATGGTGGCGTAGGCGATATGGGTCTTGGCACCGAAGATATGATTCCTGCTGAAGACGGTATCACATTAGAATAATATGTAATTATTTCGGCACGGCATATGCCGTGCCGATTTTTTAAGGGAGCAAAGATGCTTTTTTCAAGTATTCCGTTTTTATTTTATTTTTTACCTATTGTGTTGTTGCTTTACGCAATAACTCCAAGGAAATTTAAAAACTTCACACTGCTTGTGTGTAGTTTAGTTTTTTATGCCTGGGGCGAGCCAAGACTTGTAGTTCTTATGCTCCTGACCGTTTTTTGCGGTTACGTTTTAGGACTGCTTACCGAAAAGTTCAACAACCACAAAAAATTGTTTTTAGCCCTTTCGGTAGTTTTAAGTCTTGGTTTTTTGGCCTATTTTAAATACGTAGATTTCTTTATTGGCAACATTAATGAGCTAACCGGGCTTTCTATTCCCCTTTTAAACGTTGTGCTTCCCATCGGAATCAGCTTTTACACCTTCCAGCTTTTAAGCTACAACATTGACGTATATAGGGGCGACGTTCCGGCACAGAAAAACTTTATTGATTTGGCGGCATATATTGCGCTTTTCCCACAGCTTATTGCGGGACCTATTGTCAGGTACAGCGATATTGCGCATCAGTTGCGCCACCGCACACACAGTATGGAAAAAACCGCACTCGGTGTGCGCCGCTTTGTTTTGGGACTTTCCAAAAAAATTCTTATTGCGAACACACTTGGCGAGCTTTGCGAAATATTTAAAGCATCGGACAATAAAAGCGTTGCTTTTTTCTGGATTTATGCCATAGCCTTCTGTTTGCATATTTATTTCGATTTTTCGGGTTATTCCGATATGGCAATAGGTCTTGGAAAAATACTCGG
Organism: Clostridia bacterium; assembly: GCA_017381035.1. Classification (GTDB taxonomy): domain Bacteria; phylum Bacillota; class Clostridia; order Oscillospirales; family Acutalibacteraceae; genus SFWF01. Next base: position 36,659 of record JAFOCW010000017.1, read on the forward strand.
TTTCGACTTTTTAGAAAACTTCAACTACCCCTATATTTCAAAAAGCATTACGGAATTCTGGCGCAGATGGCACATATCTTTGGGCTCCTGGTTCAGAGATTACGTATATTTTCCGCTTGGCGGCTCAAGGGTGAAAAAAGGCAGACTTATATTTAACATTCTTGTTGTATGGATGCTTACGGGCTTTTGGCACGGCGCAGACTGGACCTTTATTGTGTGGGGCCTTTACTTTGCAGTTTTATTAATTATTGAAAAAACCTTCCTGTTAAGTTTTTTAAAGCGAAGCCGTGTAATAAGCCGAATTTACGTTTTAATTCTTATCAGCATAAGCTTTGTTATTTTTAACGCCGCTTCACTGCCCGAAGCCATAAGCTATATTGGCGGAATGTTCGGCGCAGGTAATTACCCGCTTCTTTCGGCCGAAACTGTTTTTTATTTAAAGGATTATTTAGTTATAATTTTGCTTGGTATTATAGGTGCAACACCCGTTCCGAAAATGGTATTTTCAAAAATAAAGGCGCTTAGTTGGTTAGAACCTGCCTTGCTTACTTTGCTTCTTTTTATTGCAACGGCATACCTTGTTGACGGCTCCTTCAACCCGTTTTTATACTTTAGATTTTAAGGGGGGGAATAGAGTGAAATTTAAAAAATATTTAAACGTTATATTACCTTCTGTTTTTGTTTTAATTTTTGCTTTTTGGTGTTTCTTTGGTAATACGCCCGACTATTCCGAAAGCGAGCGCAGACAGTTGGCCGGCTTCCCCGAAGTTTCGTTTGAAACAATAAGTTCGGGCGAGTTTGCAAAGGATTTTGAAGAATACACAACCGACCGTTTTCCGTTAAGGGACGGTTGGCGCAGTGTTAAGGCGTATACAAGGCTTAATTTGTTTATGCAAAAGGAAAACAACGACCTTTACGTTAAGGACGGCCATATTTCAAAGCTTGAATACCCAATGAACGAAAATATGTTAGATTATGCGGCAAACCTTTTTGGTAAGGTACAGCAAAAGTATTTTCAGGGCAACAAGTGTTATATTGCCATTATTCCCGACAAAAATAAATACCTTGCCGAGCTTAAATTTGATTATGATGAGTTTTACAATTATATGTACGGCAAAATGCCTTTTTGCACACCTATAAAAATTGACGAGCTTTTGTCGGCTGACGATTACTATTTTACCGACAGCCACTGGAAGCAGGAAAGAATTATAGACGTAGCACGGCATATTGCAAACAGTATGTCTACCGATATACCCGAACACTACGTACTTTTAAACCTTGATACCGAATTTTACGGTGTTTACGCAGGGCAATCGGCACTTAAGGTAAAACCCGACGTTATTAATTACCTTACAAATAAAACAATTAAAGAGTTTAAGGTAAGTGGCGCAAATGCAGTTTACGATATGCAAAAGGCCGAAGGTAAAGACCCTTACGAGCTTTTCCTTTCGGGTAATCAGCCGCTGGTTAAAATTGAAAACCCGAACGGACAGGACAACAAAAAACTTGTAGTTTTCCGTGATTCCTATGCGTCTTCTATTGCTCCGCTGTTGGCGCAGGGCTACAGCGAAGTAACCCTTGTTGATTTAAGATATATGAATTCGGCTATTTTAGACCAATTTGTAGACTTTGAAGGCAGTGATGTTTTATTCTTATATAGCACTTCCGTTCTTAACAATTCAACCTCTATGAAATAGCAAAAGCCTATAATCAGTACGATTAGGGGCTTTTATATTGCTCTTTAAAAACGGTTATGCTATAATATTTAAAAATAAAGGGGGTGGCACCGTGTCGGCTAAATATATTGGCGGTATTTTATTTGAAGGCGGGCTTGATAAAGGCTCATACTTAAATAATTTACCTGTAATTAAACATTTAAAGCAGGCTGAAAGTATTAAGTTTTCGGCCGACGTTACCTTTTTTGTAGGCGAAAACGGAACGGGTAAATCTACCCTGCTTGAAGCTATTGCCGTAGCCTACGGTTTTAATGCCGAAGGCGGCTCAAAAAACTTTACTTTTTCCACCCATGCCACCCATTCCGAGCTTCACGAGCATATTTTAGTGGCAAAACGCGGCTACCCGAAAGACGGTTTCTTCCTTAGGGCCGAAAGTCTTTATAACGTTGCCACCAATATTGACGATATGGACAAGGAAGCTTCCTTTGACCCGTTTGTTATAGACAGCTACGGTGGGGTATCTTTACATAACCAATCCCACGGGGAAAGCTTTTTATCTATTGTACAAAACCGATTTTTCGGTAACGGGTTATATATTTTAGACGAACCTGAAGCCGCACTTTCCCCAATGAAGTTACTTACCCTTATGGCCGAAATTAACGAGCTTGTTAAAAATGGCTCACAGTTTATTATTGCAACCCATTCCCCTATTCTTATGGCCTTCCCGGGTGCAGAAATACTTGAGTTTTCGGCCGATGGAATTAAAAATGTAAGCTATAAAGATACACAGCACTATAGAATTACCAAGAGTTTTTTAGAAAACCCCGAAAAAATGCTCAAGTTTTTGTTAAATGATATTGACATTTAGTCAAACGCCGCAATAAAAAAGTAAGAAATTTTATTTAAAAGTTAGAAAAAATAATTAAACTTGCTTTTTAGCTTTAAAAATCATTGACTCCGGCGGCGAGCAACACTATAATATACCCGAAGGTTATTAACTAAATTATTATAATGGTTTTTTTAAGGTGATTTATTATGACACAAGGCGTAAAGCTTACCTACAACAAGGTTGTAACACTTGGCTTTTTGGTATATTTCTTCAGTTATTCCATGAGGCTTGATTATGCGGCAAGTCTTGTTGCTATTGTAAACGACTTAGGCGTTTCCAATACTGCAGCATCAGCTGCAATAACGGGCAGTTTTATAACCTACGGGCTTGGACAAATAGTATTCGGTTTTGTGGGCGACAAATTTTCACCTGTAAAAATCATCACCCTCGCCATGCTTGGCACCGTACTTGTTAACGCACTTGTATCGTTTTGCTCAAGTATTCTGCTTATAACTGTTTTATGGTGTTTTAACGGCATATTCCAGGCAATGATTTGGCCTCCGCTTTGCCGCTTTATTGCCGAACAAACAACCAGCGACCAATATTCAAACGCTATTACAACTGTTGGCCTTTCGGCTTCGGTTGGAACTATTTTCGTTTACCTTTTTGTACCATTTATATTAAGCAATACCGTTTGGAGAAACGTTTTCAGAAGTATGTCTGTTTGCGGTATTGTAATTTTGGTTTTATGGATGATTTCTACCCGTGGAGTTAAATTTGCCAAGGCCGAGCCTTCCGCTCAGGTTTCGGAAAAAGACACTTCTGTTTTCAAAATGATTGCAGTAGCAGGTCTTGTTCCTATATTTTTCATTATAATTCTTCAGGGTATTTTAAGGGACGGTATTCACACCTGGCTGCCTTCAATGATAAATGCCGAATTCAAGCTTTCTGAATCTTCTTCTGTTTTAAGCACAGCTGTTCTTCCTGTACTTAGTATTTTAAGTGTGTTGGCATCAAACTTCTTCTTTTCAAAACTTAAGAACGAAATTAAAACCGCATCTATTATATTCACCACTGCGGCCATAGCTACAATACCACTGGGGCTTGTAAATGGCCTTCCTCCGCTTTTATCTATATTCCTTGCGGCACTTATTTCGGGTTGTATGCACGGCGTAAACCACATGGTTATTTCGCTTATTCCAAGAAGGTTCCACAAATACGGACTTATGTCCACCTTTTCGGGTATTCTTAACGCCTTTACCTACGTAGGCTCGGCTCTTTCGACCTATGCTTTCGCATCGGTGTCAGATAATTTTGGTTGGGGCGCTGTAAGAATTCTTTGGCTGGCAATAGGCGTTGTTGGCGCTTCACTTTGTATTTTCAAACTTAAAAGCTGGAGTAAATTTATTAAAACAAAATAAAACTACATAAAAAAAGAACCGCAAACGGAGCATCCGTTTGCGGTTCTTTTTGTTTTATTAAGCTTTGCCAACAGAACCGAAGAGTTCCATTTTTTCTTTAACGGTTGCCTTGATAGCTTCAACGCCGGGGGCAAGAAGCTTTCTTGGGTCGAAGCCTTTGCCTTCCTTATCTTTGCCGGCTTCAATATAAGCACGGGTTGCTTCCTGGAAAGCAAGCTGACATTCGGTGTTAACGTTGATTTTGGAAACGCCGAGTGAAATAGCCTTTTTAATCATATCGGCAGGAATGCCTGTACCGCCGTGAAGAACTAAAGGCATTGTACCGGTGAGTTCCTGAATTGCGGCTAAGGTTTCGAAAGAAAGACCTGCCCAGTTTGCAGGGTATTTACCGTGAATGTTACCAATACCTGCTGCAAGCATTGTGATACCAAGGTCTGCTACCATTTTGCATTCTTCGGGGTCTGCACATTCGCCTGCGCCTACAACGCCGTCTTCTTCTCCGCCGATAGAACCAACTTCAGCTTCAAGAGAAAGACCGAGTTCGTCGCAGATAGCAACAAGTTCCTTAGTTTTTGCAATGTTTTCTTCGATGGGGTAATGAGAACCGTCGAACATTACGGAAGAGAAACCTGCTTCGATGCACTTTTTAGCGCCTTCGTAAGAGCCATGGTCTAAGTGAAGAGCAACGGGAACGGTGATGCCGAGCTCGTTAATCATTCCGTTAACCATGCCAACGATGGTGGTATAGCCACACATATATTTGCCTGCGCCTTCGGAAACACCGAGAATTACAGGAGAGTTGCACTCTTGTGCGGTTTGAAGAATGGCTTTTGTCCATTCAAGGTTGTTGATATTAAATTGACCTACGGCATATTTGCCGGCCTTTGCTTTGTTAAGCATTTCTTTTGCAGAAACTAACATAACTAAACATCCTCCAATTAAAATTTTCTACCTAATATAATATAACATAAGGCCCCAAAAATCAAGACATAAAATGTTAATTATCTTTGTTTTCGGGTTTTTCTTCAAGAAGAGTGGGATTTTCAAGGTATGCACTGAATTTTCTGAAGGCGGCGGCAAAATAAATGCCCGAACAGATGCGTTCATCCATTACAACGCCGAGCGGCATACATTTTTCGAAAACGATTTCGCCGTTGACCTTTTTTGCAACCTCGCGATTTTTACCCATTGCAATAAACACGCTTGTTGTGCCGAAATTATAAATATGATGATAAATGTGATTTGTTCGGATGGAAGCCAGGTTTGTAAGTGTTACAGATGCGTGGAACGGGCTTAAATCTGTAATAAATTTAGGCAGCAGGCCGTACCTGTCGAGCAACTTGAAAAGGCCAACGCCAACTCGTAAAAGACCGGGAATGGATACAAGGAAGCTTATCATTTTGTCGGTATTGTTTACGGTGCTTTCTTTTCGGTTGCTTTCAACGTAGTCGGTCATTTTTTGGTTAACGTCGAAAACTGTGTCGTCAAGTTCGAACTGAACCTTAGACATTGTTTCCTCTTGTGTTACAAGGCTTTTAAGTACAACCATAGCAACCTTAAATTCGTTATGCTTGTAAATTTTCTTGTTCACAATGAAATTGTTAAGCAACGGGAAGTCATGCACGGTGCGAAGATAGGCCGCCATTACAACCGACATATGACTGAGCCTTACGCCTTCCTTGCGTTTATTATTTATGTAATCTTGAATAGGTTTAACGGGAACGTCGACCGTTATCATGTTCATAGCATCGTTACGCTGTGCCATAATATAGGGCACTACCGTATACATTGGGTCTGCTTTTCTTACTCTTTTACCGTCAGCTCTTAAAGCCACTGAGTTTCCCCCCGTTCATAATTTATTAACAAATAGATTTTACTACAAAATACGACAAAAATCAACAAAAAAATAAGCGTACAATCTTTATAGATTATACGCTTATTTATGCAGATAAATGAGCCCTGAATTGCGGTGCTTGTGTACGCTTAGCGCCACACCTATTCCGCACATAAGGCATAGCAGCGAGCTGCCGCCTGCCGAAAAGAAGGGTAAGGTTATGCCGATAACGGGCAAAAGGGACATACACATTCCAAGATTTATTACCGACTGGGCAAAAATCATTGCGAAAATGCCTACCGCAATAAACATACCTGCGTCGTCTGCCGCAGTTCTTGCTATGTTTACGCACCTGAAACAGATTGCGCTAAGCAAAATTAAAACCGTAAGGCACCCTAAAATGCCAAGCTCTTCGCCGATACAAACAAATATAAAATCGTTATACCCTTTTGGTACACCCTGCGACTGAGTAAGGCTTCCACTGAAAAGGCCCTGGCCGAAAATACCGCCGTTGGCCATTGCTACCCTGCCCATCCACTGCTGATAACCGATGCCCTGAAGGTTTGAGTCCAAATCGAACAAATAAAGTATGCGGGCCTTTTGGTCTTCGTTTAAAACAAAGAAAAAGGCGAGCGGTGCGGCTACAATTGCGGCGCCTAACGCCACGGCAAAATAACGAAGCTTAAGCCCTGCCGCAAACAGCATGCAGGCAAACATTATGCCGAATACGAGTGCGGTTCCGTCGTCGCCCTGAAAATGTATGAGCACTACGGGAAATGCGCCGTGAAGCACAACCGGTATTAAGGTTTTAAGTTTGTTAATTGTCGGTTTAGCCTTTACAAGATGGGCCGAAAAGGTTATTATAAAACAAATTTTTAAAAGTTCGGCCGGTTGGAAGGACATATTACCTGGCAGAAGCAACCAGGCTTTATCGTCGGTGCCGGCAGGTGCGAAGCCTATAAAAAAGGTTAAAATTACGGGCACTACACCTATAAGGGCCACTACAACCCACCATTTTTGCATTGTTTTGTAGTCAATATTGGAAATGAAAACGGCCAAGGCAAGACCTACAAGCATTGCTATTGCCTGAGTTATGAACTGCCTTATGTTTTCGGTATATGCAGTAGCCGACATTACCGCCAAGCAGCCAAAGGCGGAGGCGGCAAAAACAAGAATGATAAGCAGCTTATCAATTTCACGAATATAGTCGGCTATAATTGCGAACAGGTTTTTAATTTGCTCCACCTCCCTTTGATTTTTTATAGAAATTATTTGCAGTAGGTTTCTATATAACTGCTTATTGACTGTTCAATTATTTTTTCTGCTTCGGCCCTTGAGCCAACTTCGTTAACTGCGGTTTCTTTATGCTCGAGTTCCTTATAAACCTTAAAGAAATGTCGCATTTCTTCGTAAACGTGTTTAGGAATTTCGGAAATTTCTTTATAGGTGTTATAAACGGGGTCGTTAAAAGGTATTGCTATAATTTTTTCGTCGGAACGGCCGTTATCTACCATTGAAATAACACCTATTGGGTAGCATCTTACTTCGGTCATGGGGCGAAGCGATTCACTGCAAAGCACAAGAACGTCGAGCGGGTCGAAATCGTCGGCATAGGTGCGTGGAATAAAGCCATAGTTTGCAGGGTAATGGGTAGAAGTATAAAGAATTCTGTCAAGTATAAGTCGGCCGGTTTCTTTATCGAGCTCGTACTTACATTTACTTCCCTTGTCGATTTCAATAACGGCAATAAAATCTGTTGGAGTAATTCTTTTGGGGTTAATGTTGTGCCAGATATTCATAAAGCTACTCCTTTTCTATTGCCATAACCTTGTTAACACGGTTTTCGTGTCTTCCACCTTCAAATTTTGTATCTACAAAAAGGTCTACAAGTTCAAGCGCAGTGCCAACACCGATTACACGGCCGCCAAGGCACAGAACGTTTGAGTTGTTGTGAAGTCTTGTATATTTAGCCGAAAAATGCTCGCTAACGGCGGCGGCACGTATGCCTTTAACCTTGTTTGCGGCAAGGGACATTCCAATACCTGTTCCGCAAACGAGTATACCGAGCTCGCACTCGCCGGAAGTTATATCTGCACAAACCTTAACGGCAATATCGGGGTAGTCAACCGAATGGTTTTCGTAAATGCCGGAATCTTTTACAGTGAAGCCTCTGTTTGTAAGGTGTTCTACAATGGCGTTCTTGTGGTCAAGGCCGCCGTGGTCGCAACCGATTGCTATTTTCATAAATTCTTCTCCTTTTTGGCTTTTAATTCTCTTTCTGCTTGGGGCAGACGAAGATAAAGTGGGTTAAGCTCGTTTACCGAAACGGCTTGTCCCCTGTTTATAATTTCTGTTGCCGCAAGGCCTACACCTACGGCATTTTGCTGACTTAACGGCTCTGCTGACAGGGTTACGTTTATTTTAGTATTTGCGAAACCCGAAAACAGATACGCACCGTCGCCCGCAATGAAAACATTTTGGTTTACACCTTCAAGCTCTGCTGTAACGTCGGTAATAAGCACTGCTCTGTCTTCGGTTAAGCGGGTAATTTTGCCGTTTTCAATACTGAAAAGCGCATTGTATACCTGGTTACATCTTGCGTCCATAACCGCACAAACAACACCGTTTAAATTTTTATGCATTTGCGCAATAGAATAAAGGGTTGAAACCGCCGCACAAGGCTTGTTTTCGGGCATAGCCAGCCCTTTTACGGCGCTTATACCTATTCTGATACCGGTAAAAGAGCCCGGACCGTTGTTTATTGCAAAAGCGTCTATATCTTTTAAGGTAAGCTTTGCGGAGGCAAGGGTATTTTCGAGCATTGGAAGCAGTGTTTCGGAATGGGTAAGCTTAACGTTTACAAAGGAAGATGCTTTTACCGTTTGGTCTTCAAGCACGGCGCAGGACGCCGCTGTTGCCGAACAGTCAATTGCTAATATATTCATTGTGCCTCACCCCTTGAAACAGTTATTTTACGACAGTTATCGGAAAGCCTTTGGAAACTTATAAATATGGTATCGTTATCGAGCGCACCTTCAATATTTTCGCTCCATTCGGCCGCTATTACGCCGCCGGTTTCCTTGTAATCGAAAAAACCGCTTGAATACAGGTCTTCCCAGCTTTCAATTCTGTACATATCGAAATGGTAAAGCGGAAGCCTGCCGCCTATATATTCATTGACAAGGGCAAAGGTTGGCGAAGTTACCTGACCCGAAAAGCCAAGTCCTTTTGCCAAGCCCCTTGTAAAACAGGTTTTGCCCATACCCATTGAGCCCTTGAAGGCGATAACCTCGCCGCCCGTAAGCTCTTTTGCAAAATTTTCGGCAAAGGCTTCGGTTTCGGCGGGTGAATTTGTTATTATTTCCATAATTAGAACAGACCTAAAATTTTGCCGTCTTCGGTAACGTCAATATTGTTTGCGGCAGGAACCTTAGGAAGACCCGGCATTGTCATAATTGAACCGGTAAGGGCTACAATGAAGCCTGCACCTGCCGAAATTTTAACTTCACGAACGGTGATGGTAAAGCCGGTTGGACGACCGAGAGCCTTTTCGTTATCGGATAAGGAATACTGAGTTTTGGCAATGCAAACAGGCATATTTTTACCAAGCTCTTCAATTTCCTTAATGCTCTTTTCTGCTTCTGCGGTGAAGTTTACGCCATCGGCACCGTAAATGGTGGTTGCAATAGCATTTATTTTTTCTTTAATGGAAAGTTTTTCGTCGTAAATGGGGGCAAAGTTTGAAGGCTTTTCGCAAGCTGCTACAACCTTACGGGCGAGTTCAACGCCGCCTTCGCCGCCCTTAGCGAATACTTCGGAAAGGGCAAAATCTGCGCCGAGCGATTCGCAATAATCGGCAATAAGCTTAAGCTCGGCATCGCTGTCGGTGTGGAAACGGTTGATTGCTACTACAACGGGAACACCGAATTTTTTCATATTTTCAATATGGGCGCCAAGATTTACTATACCCTTTTTAAGCGCTTCTACGTTTTCGTTAACAAGGTCGGGCTTTGCAACACCGCCGTTGTATTTGAGTGCACGAACGGTTGCTACTACTACGATAGCCGAAGGTGCAAGACCTGCAAGACGGCACTTAATATCAAGGAATTTTTCGGCGCCAAGGTCGGAGCCGAAGCCTGCTTCGGTTATGCAGTAATCCGCAAGCTTAAGGCCAAGCTTTGTTGCACGAACAGAGTTACAACCATGGGCAATATTTGCGAAGGGGCCGCCGTGCATAATTGCAGGGGTGTTTTCAAGTGTTTGAACAAGGTTGGGCTTAATAGCGTCTAAAAGAAGGGCGGACATTGCGCCTTCTGCCTTAAGGTCGCGCGCAAAAACGGGTTTGCCGTCGTAGGTGTAGGCAACGAGGATGTTACCAAGGCGGCGCTTTAAGTCTTTGGCATCGCTGCAAAGGCAAAGAATAGCCATAACTTCGCTGGCAACCGTAATTTGGAAACCGTCTTCACGGGGGATGCCGTTAACCTTACCGCCAAGACCTACGTTTACAAAACGAAGGGCACGGTCGTTCATATCGAGACAGCGCTTGAAAAGAATACGGCGTTGGTCGATACCGAGAAGATTTCCCTGCTGAAGATGGTTATCTATTAAAGCGCAAAGAAGGTTGTTTGCGGCAGTGATTGCGTGCATATCGCCGGTGAAGTGAAGGTTGATGTCTTCCATAGGAACAACCTGAGCATAACCGCCGCCTGCGGCGCCGCCCTTAATACCGAAAACGGGACCAAGGGAAGGCTCACGAAGGGCAATTATTGCCTTTTTGCCAATAAGCGGCATAGCCTGTCCGAGACCGACAGAGGTGGTAGTTTTACCTTCGCCTGCCGGGGTGGGGTTAATGGCGGTAACAAGAATTAATTTACCATTCTTTTTGCCTTCCATTTTTGAAATAAACTCTTCACTGAGTTTGGCCTTATATTTTCCGTAGAATTCAAGGTCGTCTTCTGCAATATTTAAAGAAGCCGCAACCTCTTTGATTGGGAGCATTTTTGCACCCTGAGCAATTTCAATATCAGATAACATAACGTCTACCTCCGATAAAATTTTATATTTATTTGATTATACCATAATATTTATAAATAATAAAGCATCATTTTCAAAAAAATTCAGCCCGTTTTTACACGGGCTGAAAAAATATTAGTCGTTATAACCGTTGGGGTTGTTGCTTTGCCATCTCCAAGAATCTTGACACATATCGTCAACGTTCTTTTCGGCCTTCCAACCAAGGAGATTTAAAGCCTTAGAAGCATCGGCATAAACTTCGTCGGGGTCGCCGGGACGGCGTGGGTCGATAACGTAGGGTACTTCTGCGCCCGAAGCCTTAACAAAAGCATCGCGAAGCTGAAGAACGGAAATGCCGTTACCTGTACCGAGGTTAATGGCTTCACAGCCGTTGTTTTTACCTGTCCAGTCAACCGCTTTAACGTGGCCGCCTGCAAGGTCTACAACGTGGATGTAATCACGCACACCGGTACCGTCTACTGTGTTATAGTCGTTACCGAAAACGTGGAGCTTTTCAAGTCTGCCAACGGCAACCTGAGCTATGTAAGGCATAAGGTTGTTGGGAATACCCTTGGGGTCTTCGCCGATGGTGCCGCTGATGTGGGCGCCGATGGGGTTGAAGTAACGAAGAAGTACGATAGACCAGCTGTCGTCTGACACGTAAACGTCGCGAAGCATTTCTTCAATAAAGTATTTGGTTCTGCCGTAGGGGTTGATTGCGCCAAGGGGCATATCTTCGGTTAAGGGCATTTCCTTAGCAACGCCGTAAACGGTAGCCGAAGAAGAGAAAACAAGACGCTTACAGTCGAACTCACGCATAACTTCCAATAAGACGAGGGTTGAAATAAGGTTGTTGTCGTAATATTCGATAGGCTTTGCAACCGATTCGCCAACAGCCTTAAGGCCTGCGAAATGGATTACAGCTTCGATATTATTTTCGGTAAAAATTTTACGAAGAGCATCTTTATTACGAAGGTCTTCTTTATAAAACTTAATTTTTTTACCAACGATTTTTTCAACACGTTCCAATGATTTTTCACTTGAATTGTCGAGATTATCTACCACCACAACATCGTAGCCTGCATTGATAAGTTCTATACAGGTGTGGCTTCCGATATAACCTGCGCCGCCGGTAGTTAAAATTGCCATTTAAAATCACACTCCAAGAGTTTATTTTCAAACTTCATTATACTCTTAATATTTGCGGTTGTCAATTACACTTTATAAAAAATATCTGTTTACAACAACCGAAATTTGTTATATAATATTTCTACTTAAGTTCAGGGTGAAAGGAGATGCTTTATGAAATACTCGCTTAACGCTATGGCTATGAATACACCGTTTTTTGTGCCTTCAAGCGTTGTTGACCGGCACATTAAATTGGCTTCGGCTAATCAGATAAAGGTTTTACTTGTATTTCTTAAAAACGTAAGTATCGGTATTACTGCCGAACAAATTGCCGAGTTTTTAAGGCTTCCCCTTTCCGAAGTAACCGATGCGCTTGACTTTTGGGCCGAACGTGAAATTGTTATTGCCGACGGCAAAAAGGCCGAAGAAAAACCGCAAGAAAAGCCTGCTGCCAAGGCTGTAAGGTCGGTTGCAATTAAACCTACAAGGGAAGAAATTTCCGCCGCAGCGCAAACCGACGACAGAATTGCATTCCTTATAAGCGAAGCAGAAATGAAGCTTGCAAGAGGCCTTAGATACAGCGAAATTCGCAGTCTTTGTTGGCTTTATTTAGACCACGGTATGGACGTTTCTTTAATTCTTATGCTTGTGGAATATGCCGTAAGCGAAGGTAAAGCAACCGTTTCATTTATTGAAAGCACTGCGCTTGCTTGGCTACAAGCCGGAGTTTCCACCTTAACCGATGCCGAAGAGCAAATTGAGATTAGAAACAAAAGAAAAACCGCTTGGGGCATTGTGCTTTCCGCCTTTGGTATGGAATACCGTATGCCAAGCGATAAAGAGCTTGAATTTTCGGGCAAGTGGGTTGCTGAATGGGGCTTTAAAGCCGACCTTTTAAAAGAAGCCTACAACATTTGTGTTGACAAAAATGCAAAGGTTTCAATGCCGTACATAAACAAAATACTTGAAAAGTGGCACAAGGACGGCATGAAAACGGTTGAAGAAACCAAAACTGCCGCCAAAGCCAAGGCAAGCAAAAACGGGTTTGGCGCTTACGATAAATCTCTGGTTGAAAAACTTTTAAATTCAGATGATTAGGGGTTAAAAATGGGTTACAGTAAAGAAATATACGCTAAGGCCTTTAAATTTATTGCCGATACAAAAAAGGCTAAAGAAAGAGCCTACGAAGCTTCGCTCGATGAGTTAAGGAAGCAAAACGAAGGCTTCAGAAATATTGAAATCAGGCTTTCGAAGCTTGGTGCAGAGCTTGTTACCACCGCCATTTCGGGCAACACACAAAGGCTTACCCAAATTAAAGCCGAGTGTGAACTGGTTAATTCGGAAAAAAACAGAATACTCCGTTCAGCAGGCATTGAAAAGCCCGACTTTTACTGCAAAAACTGTGAAGACAGCGGTTATTTTAATGGCGAGCTTTGCAGCTGTGTTAAGGACGTTGCAAAAAAATTCGCCTTCCAAGAACTGTCGGCTTCGCTACCGTTAAACGATTGCAGTTTTGACAGTTTCGATTTAAACTACTACCCCGACACCGAAGGTGCCGACGGCACAAACCCAAGAAAAAGAGCGGCCGCTATTTTAAATTTATGCCGCAAATTTGCAAACGATTTTCCCTGTTGTGTTCGTTCACTTTTATTTATGGGCGATGCCGGTCTTGGAAAAACGCACCTTTCGCTTTCGTTGGTACGTGAACTTTCGGCTAAGGGCTACGGCGTTGTTTACGGCTCGGCACAAAACTTATTTGGTGCCGCCGAAAAAGAGCACTTTTCCTTTAGCGGCAACACTACGGCCGAAGAAAGCTTGCTTGGTTGCGATTTACTTGTTATTGACGACCTTGGAACTGAATTTTATTCGGCATTTACCGCTTCCCTTTTCTATAACGTTATAAATTCACGTTTACTTAGCGGAAAGCCAACGGTTATTAACACCAATTTAAGCCTTGACGAGCTTGAAAAAAGATACAGCGAAAGAATTGTTTCACGCTTTATCGGTGGTTACGATATGAAGAAATTTATAGGCTCTGACATAAGACAGATTAAGGCGCTTGAAAAATAAAAAACGTCCCGATGAAATCATCGGGACTTTAATTTTTATTAAAGAAGTACGCTCATTACCTTGGGGAAATCAAGATAATTGTCGATGGTTAAGAAGTTGAAATCGGAAAGGTAAACCGATTCATCGTTTCCGCCGGGGCCGTAGTCGTCGCCAACGTAAACCACTTCGTCGTGCGCTATGCCGCGTTCTTCGCAATATTTTGCAAGTGCATAAGCCTTATTGAAGGGGGCCGGTGCCATATCGAAGGATGAAGAGCCACCTACAAAAACGGTATAGTCGGAAAAGGTTGCTTTAACGTCTTCGTAAATTGCGCGGCGCTTTGAACGGTCGGGGTCGAATGCAAGCTTGTCTTCGATTTTAGCGGCTGTGCCAAGCACGGGGAAGGTTACGCAACCCGAAGCGTGATATTCAACGTTATCACCTGCAAATTCGGTATAACCATACTTTTCACGCATTAGGGTAACACGCTTTTCAACAGATTCACGGTCTACGGGTAAAACATCGTTACGAACTATATCGAGCTCGCCCGTTTTTTCGTTATATTCGGCATACTGCATACCGTAGTTGCCAAGAACGTCTATTGGGAACTTGCCCATTTGGTTAAATATGCGGTTGCACATACCGGCGCCTGCCATTAAAAGCTTATACTTTTTGGAAAGTTCTTCTAAAACCTTGCGGTTTTCTTCACCTAACGGAGATTTATGCTGAGTAAGTGTTCCGTCTAAATCGAATGCGATAAGTTTAATTTTATTTTTGTCCATTTTTATTATCTCCTATTTGCAGAACTGGTAATAAAGCCAGAGCACAGTATAGCGGTCCTTTAAATCTTTACCGTAAAGAACGGCATCGGCAATTTTTTCTTTGCCGTACATATTTATAAATGCGTCGAAATCAAGCTCTATTTGGTCGAGCAGATTTTTAATATAATCGAAGCCCGGGCAACCCTTTAGAACCATTTTAATTTGTTCTTTTTTGTCGGCTACAACCGTGCTATCGTCGGCGGCATAAAGGCCAACCTTGTTTTGAAGGGCAATACATTCGTCGGCCGAGGTGGAATAGATGCGGCGAATTTCCTTCTGCCAATCTCCCCTGCTTATTTTATTGTTTTCAAGGCCTTTTTCAAGTATCATTTCACGAAGTTTACAGGTAACTGCGGCAGAATACATAACGTCAATTCCGTGAAGGAAATATTCTTTATTATCTAAAATACCGGTAATTTCGAAGAAGTGGGAAAGGTGGTGTTCGCTACCCGAAGCAGGGCGAGAGTTGCCAACGTAGGCCATTGCTATACCAACCGCAACAAGAGCTTCCATTAAAGCGCCCACTGCGTCTGCATTGCGTGCAAGTACAGCCTTTGCAAGCGGCTCAACTTCTTTAACGCAAGACATTGTAAGGTCGTAAACCTCGTCGCAGAAGTATTCATCTTTAATAATACGGGCAAGCTTCCAGTCATTAAGGCAGGAATATTTACCTATAATATCGCCGTAGCCCGACTGAAGCATAGGGGTTGGTGCTGTTGCTAAAACTTCGGGCTCTGCAATAATGGCTTTGGGCGGTGCGGCGTTTAAGGTTACCTTCATACCGCCAAGAATAAGAGCCGAGCCAACCGAAGCGTAGCCGTCCATACTGGGAGCGGTTGCAACTATGTAATAAGGTAAGCCGTTTTTAAAGCTTACGTATTTACAAAGGTCATTTATAACGCCCGAGCCAACACCAACAATAAGGTCGGTATCATTTTTAACCTTGCTGTCTATTACGTCGATTTGGGTTTCGTCGGGAATAACGACGTCGGTTTGGTCTTTTAAAACAAGGACTTCGTACACCTTATTGCCAAGTGTTTCGGCAACAGTTTTGCCGCAAACGGCATAGGTGTTTTTATCGCATACGATAAGTATATTATTGTAGCCGTTACACTTTTCGGGCAGACGGCTTATAGCGCCTTTAGCGATATCTACATAATCTATAGGGCAGATATGAGATTTGCCGCAAGAGCAATCTTTAATTCCTTTAAGAAGCTTATTAATGTCCATAAATAAAACCTCCGTTGACTTTTATTATTATTGCTATTATAATGAAACCGTCAAACAAAATCAATAAAATAAGCAAAAATAGGCGCTTTGATGATGTTTTTTCTAAAAAATCAACCAAAAACGCGCAGTTTTTGTTAGGAGCTACTATGTTAAGGTACGAAAGAAGCGAAGAAATACTAAATTTACTCAGAGAAAAGCAACAAATGACGGTAAGTGAGCTTTGCAAAATACTCTTCACAAGCGAATCGAGTATAAGGCGTGACCTTGCACGTCTTGAGGAAAAAGGACTTGTAAAAAGGCATTACGGCGGAGTTGAGCTTTTAAGGACAACTTCCATAATACCCTTTTCCGCCCGTTCGCATCATAATATTGAAGCAAAACAAAAAATTGCGGCAAAGGCGGCAGAGCTTGTAAACACCGGAGATATTGTTTTTTTAGACCAGTCCTCAAGCGCTCTGTTTTTAGCGGCAGAATTAGAACAAAAAAGCGGTATAACAATAGTAACAAACAATACCGAAATATTGTCTTTACTTTCGGCCTCACGACTTGACGTTTTTTCTTCGGGCGGTATTCTAAGCACAGATAACCGCAACTGTCTTATGGGTGAGGATGCTCATGCTATTTTCAATAAGATGAGAGCTGACCTTGTTTTCTTTTCCGCAAAAGCTTTGTCTCAAGAAGGAAAAATATACGACTGCAACAGAAGCGAAGTATGTATAAGACAGACAATGCTTGATAACGCTGAAAAGAAGGTCTTTCTTTGCGATAGTGAAAAAATCGGAAATTCGGCAGGTTTTCTTCAGTGCGACCTTACTGACGTTGACTTCATTGTTTCGGAAAAAAGCGTACCGGGCAGATACACAACCGATTTTAAAAACTTAAAGGTGATATAACTTTGAAGAATAAAGAAGCCTTGCAACCAAAAACTAATACAAATAAAAACGCCGTAGCTTTTTGCTACGGCATTTTAGTTTGCTTTAATTATTTAAGAGCAGCTTTAAGGTTGTTAAGCTGTTCACGAAGCTGTGCGGGAAGCTTATCGCCGAACTTCTTATAGTGTTCTTCGATTTCTTCTGCTTCTTTGGTCCAGATGTCCTTATCTACAGCAAGGATGCTCTTTAAGGTGTCGATATCGAAGTCGAGGTCGGTAAGGTCGATGTCTTCTGCCTTGGGAACAAAACCGATAGCGGTTTCGTCTGCATCTGCCTTGCCTTCACAACGGTCGATAATCCAGTTAAGAACACGCATATTGTCGCCGAAACCGGGCCAAATGAAGTTGCCTTCGTCATCGGTACGGAACCAGTTAACGTTGAATATTTTGGGAGCCTTGTCGCCAAGCTTTTCACCCATTGCAAGCCAATGTGCGAAGTAGTCGCCCATGTGGTAGCCGCAGAAAGGAAGCATAGCCATGGGGTCGCGACGAACAACGCCTACGGCGCCTGCAGCAGCAGCAGTGGTTTCAGAAGCCATTGCAGAACCTACGAATACACCGTTAACCCAATCTTTTGATTGGTAAACAAGGGGTGCACACTTAGCACGACGGCCGCCGAAGATGATTGCAGAGATGGGAACACCTGCGCCCTTATCGAATTCTTCAGAAATGCAGGGGCAGTTTTCTGCAGGAGCGGTGAAACGGCTGTTGGGATGTGCAGCACAGGTAGACTTATCTGCCTTGTTGAACTTAGAAGCATCCCAGGGGTTGCCCTTCCAGTCAAGTGCGTTTTCGGGGAGATTCTTATTAAGACCTTCCCACCAAACAGTGTTGTCGTTCTTATCGAGAGCAACGTTGGTGAAGATGGTGTTTTTCTTGGTGGATTCAAGAGCGTTGAAGTTGGACTTTTCGTTGGTACCGGGTGCAACGCCGAAGAAACCGTTTTCGGGGTTGATAGCATAAAGACGTCCGTCTTCGCCTATTCTCATCCAGGAGATGTCATCGCCAACGGTCCAAATCTTGTAGCCCTTATCTTTAAGATACTTGGGAGGAATGAGCATTGCAAGGTTGGTTTTACCGCAAGCAGAGGGGAATGCAGCAGCAACGTAGCGAACTTCGCCCTGGGGATTTTCAAGACCTAAGATAAGCATATGCTCTGCCATCCAGCCTTCTTTCCAACCCTGGTAAGAAGCGATACGGAGTGCGAAGCACTTTTTACCGAGAAGAACGTTTCCGCCGTAACCCGAGTTAACAGAAATAATGGTGTTATCCTGAGGGAAGTGGCAGATGTAACGCTTTTCGGGGTCAACGTCGCAACGGCTGTGGAGACCGCGAACCCAGTCGTTAGAGTCGCCAAGTACGTCCCAAACCTTGTTGTCTACACGGGTCATGATGAGCATGTTGAGAACAACGTATACAGAATCGGTAATTTCTACGCCGATTTTAGCGAGAGGAGAACCGATGGGGCCCATGGAGTAAGGAATGATATACATTGTACGGCCCTGATAGCTGCCGCGAGCGATTTTATAAAGCTTATCGTACATTTCGGCAGGGTCGCACCAGTTGTTTGTGGGGCCTGCTTCTTCTTTAGTGGTTGTACAGATGAAGGTTCTGTCTTCAACACGAGCAACGTCGTTGGGGTTTGTTCTGTGGAGATAGCAACCGGGAAGCTTTTCCTGGTTGAGCTCTTCGAGTTCGCCAAGACGAACTGCTTCTGCACGGAGTTCGTCGCGCTGAGCGTCGGTTCCGTCTACCCAAACAACCTTTTCGGGCTGAAGGAGTTCTTTCATTTCTTCGAGCCATTTAAGCACGGTAGGGTTCTTTGTCATTTTAAATTCTCCTTTTGTATTGTCTTCTTGCGAAGACCAATTTTTCACAAATACATTATATTCGGTTTTGTAAAGAAAATCAAGTATAAAAAATTATATTTTTATTATTTTTTATTAAATTATTCATTTAAAAAAGCCAACGAGCAATCCGTCGGCTAAATATTTATTAAAATTGGCATTATTCCGTTTTCTTCAATATCTATAACGGCATACCCTGTATTCCCTTCCCTTGCGCTGCTAAGTGAGCCGGGATTCACAAAATGGACGCCGTCTGCATATTCTTTAGTAGCAACGTGGGTGTGGCCGTAAAGCACAATGTCGGCTTTTTCAAGCAGTGCCGCTTTTTTGAGTCCACCTATTCCGCCTTTTACCGACAGATGATGCCCGTGAGTAAAGAAAATCTTTTTGCCGCCAAGCACTACAGTATCGGCTGACTTTAAGGTGGAAGCGTAGTCGCAGTTGCCGCTTACTATATGAAAGGTGCGGTCGGGGTAAATGAAGGGGTAGTCTTCAATATCGCGCACACAGTCGCCTAAAAAGAAAATATGCTTTGCCGTAGGCTGTGCTTCTATAGCCTTTTCTATTTGACTTGTGCGTCCGTGGGAATCTGAAATTACAAGTATTCTCATAATTTGTCCTTTCATAAATAGGCTTAATTTCATATATAAATATAATACAGCATTTCGGGGGTGAAAGCAATGAACAAAAACTTTTCAGGTAAAAATATAAGCGGCGAAATGAAAAACGCAATAAAAAACGCAGACACCGCTTCTCTTATGTCTTCTTTAAGCGCCGAAGACAAAAAAGTATTAGATACACTTTTAAATGATGACGCAAGGCGCCAAGAATTTTTGTCTTCGCCCGAAGCTAAGGCCATAATTTCGGCGCTGTTTAAAGGCAGGTAGGACTATGGACGATATAAGCGAAAAGCTCTCTGCCCTGCTTTCTGACCCCGACGGAATGGAAAGAATTAAAAGTATGGCGCAAAATCTGCTTGGCAATAAGCCCGAACCGCAGGAAGCCCCTAATGTAAACGACCTTGATATTGATATTGGTGCGCTTACCGGAATTCTTAAAAAAATGAAGGGCACGGGCGCAAACGATTCAAGAATTAACCTTTTGCTTGCCTTAAAGCCAAACCTTTCGCCCGAAAAGCAAGCAAGGGTAGACAGCGCTATAAAAATATTGAAGCTCATTGAATTTGCGCCCATTCTTAAAGATATGGGCTTATTCAGTTAAGTTGGTGAACAGTTATGGCCGATATGACAAAAGAAGAATTCAAAAGACAAAAAAGCGATGCCGAAAGAAGAATATTAGAACTTTACAGGGGGCAGAACTTGCCCCCTTTTCCCGATTTTGTCAGTGTACCCAAAAGCATGGAAGAAGAGAAAAAAGAACCGCCAAAAAAGGAAATGAAACCGCAGGCTGCTACCACAAACAATATATTCAAATTTTTAAATTTTTCGGAGCTTTTAAAATCGCCCGATGCGCTTTTAATTTTGGGGCTTATTTTTCTGCTTATGAGCGATAACGCCGACGAAAAACTTATTTTAGCGCTTGTTTTTATTATGCTTTAACAAAGGAAAAATGGTTACAAAATTTTAATTTTTACGACAAAAAATTTGATTATGTAAACCATAACAACCTGAAAGTTGTTAACGTTATTAACCGAGTTATTAACATTTTTAGGGGTTATTTCATTGATTTTAAGCCAAAATCGCTTCTTAAATTGTGAATAACTCGGTTAATAAACTGAATATCTGAAACATAGTTCCATAACAAAAATAAAACTTTATGTAAATCTGTCCCCTTTGAAAAAAATCTTGATTTTTTATTTTTTCATTTACTATTACAAAAAAATGATGTATAATGCTTGTGGTTTGTATAAAATGTACAAGGACGTGTTCTTTTGAAGATTATCAGCACAGTTTTATCGCTTGCTTTGTGCCTTTTAATTTTGGCAGGCTGCGGTAACACCGAAGCGCCGAATGCTAACGAAATTGCAAACACAATTAAAACCTATTCGGCAGAAACTGTAAATTGGACATCGCTCGACAAAACCAGCTTCGAGCCATACTTTGGAATTAAAGATAGCGGTGTTTCACAGTTTTGCGGTTTTATTAACAACAGCGAAGAAAAATTCGATATGATTGCCGTATTCACATACGATAACGACGAAACCCGTCAAACTGTATTAGACGGTATCTATTCCCTTTCAAGACAAATGAGCGAAAACTACAGAATTGCAAACGCAAACGAAGCCACAAAAATTACCGAGCCGCTTATTGCAGAGCTTGATAATACCATTATTGTTTGTATAATGGACACGCCAAGTAAGGCTCTCAATTATATTGAAAACGAGCTTAAGGCAACAATAATTTCGTAGAATAACAAAAGAGGAGGCAGTGCCTTCTCTTTTTTATTTTACAGAATTAAGCAAATGCTTGTGAAATCTCCCATAAAAAACACATTATGTCAAAAACTGCTTTAACTTAAAAAGATAATGTGTTAAAATATTAAAAAACTGTGTTTTGGAGTATTTATGGCTAGGGTAATTAAAAAAGAAAGCGCTTTAAAGGCAGACTTTTTAAGGCAAAAAAAGAATGTTAAAAAGGCCGCACTCACGGCTTGTGTTTTTGTGTTGGCGGCCGTACTTGGCAATATGCTTATGCGCATAGACCTTCTTTACTACGTGGGTCTTGCATTTATTTTTGTTTCGGCGGTGGGCTTTATAGCTTGCTGCGGCTATACATCGCTTAAGCAAAACACAATCGCATCGCTAAAGCAGGGCGTAGACGGTGAAGATATTACTGCTGATATTTTAAAAAACGGTCTTGACGACGGTTATACGGTATTTCAAAACTCGGTTATAACCTATGACGGCAAAAAAAGCGAGCTTGACCTAATTGTTGTGGGCAAAAACGGAGTTTTTGTTATTGAAGCCAAAAACCGAAACGGCAGAATAACAGGTAGCTATACCAAAGAAAAATGGGTACAGCACAAGGTTGGCGCTAAGGGCGGCGAGTATTCGGCCGATTTTTACAGCCCCGTAAAGCAGGTAGCTACCCACGTTTTCAGGCTTGCAGGTTTTTTAAGGCAAAATTCAGCGCCGGCTTTTATTAATGGAATAGTTTATTTTGCAGGTGAAAACACTCGGCTTGAAATTTCGGGCGAAGCCGACAAAACACCCGTTTTACAGGGCGAAAAGAATTTAATAAGGTACATTAAGAAAACTGAAAACACACTTTCTTCGGATGTCGCCGAAAGAATTTATGAACTGTTAAAAAAATAGAACGCTCTGTTTGGAGCGTTCTTTTTTTAGAACATAATTTCTGTTTTACGGTATTTTTTTGGGGTTGTTCCGACAATGCTGTAAAACTTTTTATAAAAATAGGGTGTGTCGTAAAAGCCGGTTTGTTCGGCTATGGCATCTATTGACATATCGCTTGTAAGAAGCAGACGTTTTGCCGTTTCAATTCTTCTTTGACAGCGCCAGTCTGCCGGTGAAAAGCCGGTGGCATCCTTAAACTTTTTTCTAAATCCGCTTGGACTTATTTTAAGCTCTTCGGCAATTTCTTCAATCGATTTTTCGTTAGATTTAAGCAAGACCTTTGCCCTTGCAACAAGCTTGGTTTCGGCAGAGTGTCTTTTGCTTAAATAATCGGTAAAAACAACGTGCATACACAGGTTAAAATAGGCCTGTTTCAAATAAAGCGATTCTTCTTCGTTTTCAAGGTCGCACAGCCGTTTAAGCGCCGTTTCAAACTGCAAGGTTTTATCGTGCGAATTGTAAAATGGCGGTATTGGGAAAACTTGGCCTTCTTCTAAATCGAAATTTACAAGAAGTGTTTGCACTTCCCCTTTATTTATATGAAAACGGGCTTTATAAAGACTGTTTTTAGGCAGATAAATAAACTCGCCTTGGCTAAGCGTAATGGTTCTATCGTTTAAAATATAGTCTACCCCACCCTTAACAACGGCCAAGAGGCCGTGGGTTGAGCGCGGCATTTCAAGAAAACTGAATTCATTTTGGGTCCAGGTCCATTTTACAGTGCCGATGTTTTTAAAGTTAAGCGGTTTTGCAAACATTGTATCACCCCGAAAATTATTATATAACATTTTAGCGAAAAATACAAGAAACAATCGTTTTACCAATAGTAAAAAACTATTTTATATTTTATCATATAATAAATGCTTTGCTCAAAACTACATTTTAAGAAAGAAAGGTGTAAAAATGAAATTTGCAAAATACGCATTAAGAAAGGTGATGGCTTGTTTAATGATTGGAAGCTTATTGGCTACGGGAATTATTATGCCCGCACAAAACGCCGAGGTTTACGCCAAGTCTAACGCAGGTGCTGTAGCGCTTGCTCGTCAAGCCGCCGCCGAAGGTATTGTTGTGCTTGAAAACAAGGACAACGTTCTGCCCCTTAAGGCAAACTCACCTGTAGCTGTTTTTGGCCGCTGCCAATACGATACTTTTTCGGGCGGCTACGGTACAGGTAAAGGTCCTGCAACCGACTACCCCCCTATAACCATTATGCAGGGCTTCGACAACAACCCTGCTCTTTCCTACAACGAGGACCTTGCGGAAACCTACAAAGAATGGATTTCCGAAAATCCCGTTCAAACAGGCGGTTGGGGCACCTGGCCCGCTAACCACCCCGAAATGCCCGTAACAGACGAGCTTGCCGCTTCGGCTGCCGAAACGTCCGATACCGCTGTTGTAGTTATTGGCCGTGCCGCCGGTGAAGACCGTGAGCTTACATACGAGGAAATTAAACTTACAACCGAAGAAGCTACCATGCTCGAACACGTTAACAACAACTTTGAAAACATTGTTGTTCTTATGAACGTTGGTAACGTAATTGATATGGCCTGGAGAAGCGACTATGAAAACATCAAATCGGTTGTTTACGTATGGCAGGGCGGTCTTGAAAACGGTAACGCTATTGCCGACGTGCTTTCGGGCGACGTTTCACCTTCGGGTAAGCTTGCCGACACAATTGCCACTTCTTTTGACTATTACCCTTCAAGCATTGCAGGCTTCGGTACCCTTGACGGCGATGCCTGGAACGAAGTTTACAGAGAAGACATTTACGTTGGTTACCGCTATTTTGAAACCTTCCATCCCGAACAGGTGCTATACCCCTTCGGCTTTGGTCTTTCATACACCGAATTTGATATTAAATCCGACGTTAGCTTTAAAGACGGCGAAGTTATAGTTGAAGCAACCGTTAAAAACGTGGGCGACACCTACAGTGGTAAAGAAGTTGTTCAGGTTTATTACGGCGCACCCCAGGGTGCTCTTGGTAAGCCTGTACGTGAGCTTGCCGCCTATGCAAAAACCAACGAAATTGCGCCCGGCGCTTCACAAACACTTACTATTTCCTTCCCCATTGCCAACATGGCATCCTACGATGACTGCGGTGCAACCGGCTATGAATCTGCCTGGGTGCTTGAAGCAGGAAATTATAACATTTACGTAGGTAACTCGGTAAGAGCGGCCGAAAAGGCAGCTACCTACAAGGTTGACGAAACCACCGTTACCGAACAGCTTACCGAAGCTAACGGAATTATTTGGGACCAGCTTCGTGATACTTCTGCTTTAAATAGAATTAATTCAGAATACGGCGGTCTTACACGCCTTGTTCCCGTAGATAACGGCGACGGCACTTATACTGCTAACTGGAAGGGCGAAATGCCTTATTACGAAACCTTTGAAGAATCAGGTTATACCGAGCGTGTTTTAGCTGCTATTAAAGAAGCAGGCGAAAACGAAGTTGAGCTTACCGGCGATAAGGGCATTAAGCTTTTAGACGTTTATAACGGCACCGCTACTATGGATGAGTTTATTTCTCAGCTTACCGTTAAAGAGCTTGCCGTACTTACCCGTGGTTACGGTCCGCAGAGCTGCGATTTGTGCGATGCAGGAAGTAACGGCGGCGGTTTTGGCGGTCTTGAACAGTCGCTTCGCGATAAGGGCGTTCCTGCCGTTTCCACAAGAGGTACCCCTGCCGGTGTAGGCGTTTCGGGCACACACACCAAAATCCCGATTGCAACTATGCTTGCTTGTACCTTTAACGACCCCCTTGTTAACCAGCTTTACTATTATGTAGGCCAAGAAGGCGTTGAATATTACCTTGACGTTCACCTTGCGCCCAGTATGAACATTCACAGAAACCCACTTGGCGGACGTAACTTTGAATACTATTCCGAAGACCCCGTACTTGCAGGTCAGATGGCTGCTTCTGCCGTAAACGGTGCTCAGGCTTCGGGTATTAGTGCTTGTCCCAAGCACTTTGCGCTGAATTCACAGGAAGAAAAACGCCGCTACACCGACTCGGTTGTATCGGAACGTGCTCAGCGTGAAGTATACTTAAAGGCTTTTGAAATTTGCGTTAAGTCTTCCGACCCCGATACAATTATGGCAAGCTACAACCGTATTAACGGTTTTGATACCTGCTATAACTTCGACCTTGCTACCGTAATTCTTCGTGAACAGTGGGGCTGGGACGGCGTTCTTATGACCGACTGGTGGTTAAACAGAGATTCTTCCGACGAGCTTGGCGTTGCTTATGACGCTTGGCGTATTCGTGCTCAGGTTGACCTTAATATGCCCGGCATTATGCCCGGTTACGTTGGTCGTGAAAGCGAAATGAAGAACGACTGGGCTAACTACAACGATTATGTTGGCGACGACCTTGTTATTGCCTTCTATGAAAATTGGGTAGCCAACGGTTCGCCTTACGACAGAATTATTCCCCTTGACCCCAACAACACCATTACAGTTGATAAGAATCAGCCCCAGACAATAAGCCTTGGCGGTCTTACCCTTGGTGAAATTCAAAGAAGTGCTAAAACCGTACTTAATTACGTTATGACTTCACGCACCTTCCGTGTTCATAATAACCTGCCCCTTGACTTACAGGAAGCACCCGAATACACCTATTTCGACGTTGAAGGAAGACTCCAGGAAACCAAGCCGCTTCTTACATCTTTAACCATTAGCGGACTTTCCGATTTCGATTCCTTCCACCCCCTTATAAATACCTATAAAATTTACACAAAAGACTTCTCTTCACTGCCCAGAGTTTCTGCAACAGCAGGCGGCGACGTTACCGTTACCATTAAGCAGGCAACCAAAGACGACCCGACCGCACTTATTACCGTAAACAACGACAGTGCAAAGAACGTTTACCGTGTAATCTTTACAAACGAAGCTGGTCTTATTCCTATTGCTAAAAATCCCATTTATGCCTATGCTTCCGATATTCTTGTAAACGGCGTTTCTCTGCCCGCTTACTATCAAACAGTTTATTCCTATGAAGTTGTGGGCGACGTAAACGAAACAGAAATTACCGTTGCCACACCCGACGGTGTTGATGCTACCGTTACAAAGAATATTGACCGTAACCGTGTTGTTGTTCGCTGCGAAAGCATACATCAGGCTCAGGAATACACCATAAACTTTGTTTCGGGCGAACTTAAGATTCCTGTGTCTGACGAATTTAATGATAGTACACTCAACACAGATGTATGGCAGGTGCTTAACTCTGTTCACCCCGAATATATTGACGTATCTAACGGTACACTTAATATTACAACCGATATTGGTGAATGGCACCAGAACGCTAACAGCCTTAGAAACGTTGTTTACCAGACAATGGAAGGCGATTTCGAAGCTACTGTTGATATTACAATTCCTGCCGGTC
This sequence comes from Clostridia bacterium, assembly GCA_017381035.1. Lineage (GTDB taxonomy): Bacteria > Bacillota > Clostridia > Oscillospirales > Acutalibacteraceae > SFWF01. Next base: position 63,135 of record JAFOCW010000017.1, read on the forward strand.
TTAACGGTGGTGGTGCAAACCAATTTGGTATGGTAGTGTTCGACGATGCTAACAACTATGCCGATATTCGCTATCAGACAACGGCTAAAGGCAGATATGATAACCTTAGCAACCACTACGTTGCATTTGTACACGAAACCAATGGAACAGCAACAATTGCCCTTCGCGACCCCGTTATTATGAACGAAGGCTGGAATACCGACGCTTACACAGGTGAGCTTAAGGTTACCTTTAAGGTTGTAAAGGCCGGCGACGTATACACGTTTGGTTATAAGACCGCCAAGATGGCACTTGAGGGCAAAGATTTTGTAACCGTTGGCACATACACCGGCGACTTTGCAAGCCCCAAAATCGGTCTTTTTGCAACAAGAGTTGACTCCTCTTCCCCCCAGTCGGTTGTTAAGTTCGATAACTTCAACATTCCCGTTGACACAGGCGAGCCTAAATCGGATAGTTTTGATAGTGGACTTAATAGCTTCTGGCAAATTAACAACTCCACAGATAAATTAAAGGTTGAAAACGGCGCAGTTGTTATTACACCCCAACAAGGCGAATGGTATGAAGATAATGAAAACTATTACGCCGACATTAAAAACCTTGTGTATCAAACAGCCGAAGGCGACTGGACTGTATCGTTAGATGTAACTATTCCGGGTGGTTTAGCTTATACTTCAAGCCAAATTGGTATGCACGTATTCGATGATTCTGACAACTTTATGAATATTATGTATCAGTCGGCATCGTCGCTTACAAGCTTTAACGGTCATGTATTCGCTTCCCGTGCAGAAGTAGACGGTACACTTATTACCGACTTTGGCAGAATGGATGTGCCGAACGCAGAAGGTTGGGGTGCTGCAGACACCGATGTTACCTTTAGAATTACCAAGACAGGTAATGTTTACTCGACCTATTATCAAACTGCTGCTATGAAGGCAAAAGGCGAAGGCTTTGCGCTTGCAAGAAGCACTACTTTAGAACTTGAGAACCCCAAAATTGGTTTATACGCAACAACCGGTTCAGATAACAAAGCAGTAAAC